>JACDBQ010000772.1 GCA_013694845.1 Acidobacteriota bacterium | reverse complement strand
GGATCCAGATGCGCGCGCACGCGACGACGCTGGGTATGTGATGACCGGTCGCGTGCTGACGCTCTCGCAGGCCCGCTCGCCGCTCGCCAGCGCCGCCGAACAGCTACGCACGCTGGGGCGGATTCCGCTCGCCCGCGGCTTCGATGCAGCGCTCGGCCCGGCCGGGCTCAGCCCGCTTCAGGCGCGCGCCATCGACGTTCTCCAGATCAACGTCGGAAAGGTGTGCAATCAGACGTGCCGGCACTGCCACGTGGACGCCGGCCCCGATCGCCGTGAAATCATGACGCGCGAAACGATGGCGCTGTGCCTATGCGCCCTGGACGCGTCGTCGATTCCGACGGTGGATATCACCGGCGGGGCTCCTGAGTTGAATCCCGACTTCCGCTGGCTCGTGGGCGAGTGCGCCGCGCGCGGCCGACACGTCATCGACCGCTGCAACCTGACGATTCTACTGACCCCGTCGTATGCCGACCTTCCAGCTTTTTTTGCCAGGCATCGCGTCGAGCTGGTCTGCTCGCTGCCCCACTATCGCGCGCCGAGTACCGACGCACAGCGCGGCGAAGGGGTGTTCGAGAAGTCGCTCGAAGCCCTGCGCCGGTTGAACGCTGCCGGCTACGGAGATCCGGCCACCGGTCTGCGCCTGGTCCTCGTCACCAATCCGGTTGGCGCGTTTCTGCCGGGAGGGCAGGCATCGCTGGAGGCGGAATGGAAGCGGGAGATGCTTCGACGGTACGGCATTCGATTCGATGCTTTATTCTGTCTGACCAACATGCCGATCAGCCGCTATCTGGACTGGCTGATCGAATCCGGTAATCTCGAGGCATACATGGAACGGCTGGTCACCGCCTTCAATCCGGCGGCGGCGGCCGGCGTGATGTGCCGGACGATGGTGTCGGTCGGCTGGGACGGCCGGTTATTCGACTGCGATTTCAACCAGATGCTCGAGCTCGAGGTCGGCGAACGCCGTGCGGCCCACATCCGGGACTTCAGCACGTCGCTTCTCGCCGGTCGTGAGATTGTGGTCGGACCGCATTGCTTCGGCTGCACCGCCGGGGCCGGGTCCAGTTGCGGAGGCGCCACTGCATGAAGCCACGGTTCAACGCGGTGCAACACGGTCCGAACTAGCATGAAACCGAACGATGACAATGGCAAGCTGCCCGTCGCAGAGCGACCGTTCCGGGTCCTGATCATCGCCGGATCCGATCGTCGCCAGTACAACTGTCCTGGAGTCGACGGCAAGGCGCGGTCCCTCGCACTGCGCATGGCCGAGCGCCTACCGCAGGACTGGGAGCTGGACGTCGAAGACCTTGGCAACGTCTTCGGACGCGCTCGCATCCAGAGTTGCAATGCCTGCGTCTCGACCTCGATGGCGCTCTGCGTCTGGCCGTGCAACTGTTACGAGGCCGCCAACAAGGACGAGCCCGATTTGATGTGGGACCTCGACCTGTACGCCCGCCTGGATCTGGCGGACGCATGGGCGATCATCGGGCCGGTGAACTGGTACGCACCCTCGAGCAACCTGAAGCTGATGTTCGACCGGCTCGTCTGCATGAACGGCGGCAATCCGCGCGAGGAGCTGATCGGCCACAAGAACGCGGAGCTGGCGATGAAGCTCGAACATGCCGACGAGTGGGCATCGCTGCATCGCAATCATCTCGAGGGCCGGACCGCCGGGTTCTTCAGCTATGGCGACGGTGGCGGCGACGAGATCGACGAGACCGGCCGGCCCCGGATCCTGCGCCACCCCCAGTACTTCGATCCCGGGCACGAGCCATTCGAGAGCGAACGGGACGCCTATCGCCCGATCGTGTGGCAATGCCGGTACAGCGGCATCGAGGTGCCGGACGACCTGTGGGTGCACGTGCAGTTCGGCGACGGGAAGAAGTACAGCGACAACCAGGCTGAAGACATGGTGCGCGAGCCGAGAGTCATGGAGTCGTTCGACGCATGGACGGACGGCTTCAGCCGCTTCGTGGCCCGCAAGGGCAAGGTGGAGCCCGGAGAGTTCCGCGCCTACGGCTATACCGCGCCGTCGCATCGACTGGCGGACTTGAAGGCGAAGTGGCGGGAGTTGCGCATGGGTGTCGGGCTGCCGCCGGCAGGCTCGTCACCGGCGCGCCAGCACGCGCTGGGACTGAATGATGACGCAACGCTGACGCCGAGGGAAGGCGAAGGCGAAAAGCGCCGGTGATCAGCCGAGGGGGGCGCCGCGAGTTCTCCACCACGCTGCCACCTGCGACCCGTCGCTCTCGCGACTGGCGCGCTCCAGCGACTCCACGTCATCCACGTCATACCACTCGTCGATGAGATGGACGGACAGCCCGAGGGCTGCTGCGCGAGCGCGTGTCTGGTCGAGAACGGCGGGCGTGCTCCATGCCACCTCGCGGAACAGTTCGTCTACCGGCCGGCGGAGCGCGATCAGAAAGTAGCCGCCGTCAGCAGAGGGGCCGAGCACGACGGTGGGCGTGCGTCTGCGGAGTCCGCGCAGGGCGCGGGAAATCAATGCCGGTGGCAGCGTCGGCAGGTCCGAACCCACCAGCACGATCTCGTCGTAACCCAGTCCGTGCAGGTCCTGGAACGCCGCGGCCATCCGGTCACCCAGATCGCCGCGGCATTGAGCAATGTAGGTCCAGTCCCGGCGAGTGGCCGATTCGATCTCCGGACGGCTCCCGGCTGGCGTATAGATCAACGCGCGATCCACGCGCGGAGCCCGCTCGATCGCCGACAACGTGTCCGACAGGAGTGCAGTCGTCAGGGCCGGATCAGGCTCGATCCCCAGGGATTGAAACAGTCTCGACTTGCCGCCACTCGATGGCGCACGCGCGAGCACTGCGACCACGCTCCGGCTTCGCCCCTCGTATCGCCGCGCCAGGCGACGAGGGCCCACGCCAAGGCCGTAGAGGATCATCAACATCCAGTTGTGACCCATTCGCCGGAACCAGCCGTCGCGGTGCCAGCGGCGAGCCGACGTCACGACCTTCAGCGTCGAACGGTGGAGCCGTCCGACCCGCCGCAAGCGTCGGATCAGACCCACGTCCTCCATCAGCGGGGATGCGGAGTAGCCGCCGAGCCGTTCGAATATCGTTCGTCGTACGAAGATCCCCTGATCACCGTAAGGAAGATGGAACCATCGCGTCCGCTGAGCCGTGCCCCACTCCATGACACGAGGACGCCAGCCCGGCGCGTCCAGTGCGAATTGGAATGCCCCGCCGACCGTGTGCGGATCGGACGAGAGCAAGGCGATTTCGTCCAGGGCGCCTGGCGGGAGTTGCGAGTCGGCATGGAGGAACAACAGCCATGCGCCGCTCGCGGCAGCCGCGCCCGCATTCATCTGGGCGCCACGGCCACGTCTCCCGGCAACGACGCGAACTCCCGGTCTGGCCTCCAGCGCCGCCGCGATCTCCTGGTACTCATCGTCGGTGGCCGCGACGATGACTTCGACGTCCGGTCTCGCCGGCAGGTGAGCCAGCAGTGTCAGGAGTGGCTCGGTGTCGCGCCAGACCGGAATCACGACGCTGATGACGATCGACACGCTCAGTAGTGTCCCATCTTCCCCTTGCACAAAGGCTGAGAGATTCTGAGACCTGCGTTCACCAGGATGCTCGTGATCTTCTGGCCTCGTGCGAGAGAGGCGTCGAACCGGCTTACCGTGATGCGAGGCCGTTGGCACCCACCGGCAGGCCGGAGGTGAATGGCAGCGGTGTCAAGGAACCGTCCCGCTGGACACGGAATGCGCCGATTGTATGACTGCCGCTATTCAGGTTGAACAGCAGCCGTCCGTTGTCGGTGACCGTGATGTCGATCGGTGAGCTGCCGTCCCCGTCACACCAGTTCGACCATCGGTGTCCAGCAGTTCGAGTCGCCCGGCGAAGTCGATCCGGTACCCGGAGATCGAACCGCTTCCGGTATTGGTCACGTAGGCGAAATCGAGCTCCGGCGCAGCGCAGCCGGCACGCCACGCTGCGCTCGAGGTCCGTCGAGGAACGCTGCAGTTCTAGTAGGAAGCCAGACCCGATGCACCATTCGCAACTGGAAGGCCGCCCGCGACGATACCGAGCGACGTGAGGCTGCCGTTTGGCTCGATGCGGAAGGCCGCGACCGCGCCCGTTCCCCTGAGAAGGTTATAGAGAAAGCGGCCGTCGGCGCTGAGACTCAGATCCACCGGTTGGCTCATCGCTCCCGAGAAACCGGCGGCACCGTTGATGAGCGAGAGGGTCCCTGCCGGGGAGAAGGCATAGGTCGAGATCGTCCCACTGCCGAAGTTGGCGGTGAAGGCGAACCGCCCATCGTTGCTGATGACGACCCAGCAGATATCCGTCTGCCCGTTCTGCACCGAGCCGCTGATGACCGATATGGTCGCATCGGGGCTCAGGAGGTAGGAAGACGCGGCTGCCAGATTGGGTGCGGCGTTGAAGGATTCGACGACGACTAATCTGTTGTCTCCGCGGAACGCCAGGCTGAACGGGCGCAGGCCAAAGGAGGCGTTTCTAACTGGCATGGCGCTGGCGTAGCCGTCGTCTCCGATCGTGAAACCGTCGATCGCGTTCTGGGGCGTCAACAGCACATTGGTCGTCTTCTGGGTCACCAGAATGACCCGGCCATCAGGGCTGAAGCGCACTTCGCCGGGGACGGCAATTGGCGAGCTCAGCTCCCTGAATGAACCCGAAAGCGGCGTCAGGGTGCCGTCGGCAGCCCTCCGGAAACCTCGAATCCCGTTGCCGGCGACCGAACCATTCAGGACGTAAAGCAGATCATCGGTAAGGGTCAGGCTGAGCGGCTGGTCGCCCGCGTAGATCAGTTGAAGAAACTTGAGGCGAGTGCCGTTCACTTCGAACACGGTGATGTTGTCGCTGCCGGGATTCACCGCGTACAGGAAGCGATTGTCGCTACTGAGCCTCAATGGACCCTGCGTATCGGTGTCCACCCCGATCCCCAACCCGCGGGTGGGGACGTTCCGGTTCAGACGTTCCAGCGTGCCGTCGCCCGCTCTGCGGTAGACCACGATTTCATTGGCCTCGGTGGCGTTGGTCATCGCGAATACCGCGCCCTCTCCGTCACGGAGCGGTGGTCCGTTCTGGCGCGACGACGACGCCGGGCCACTTGATCCGTCCGCAGATGCGCTGACCTGTGCCAGTGCCATCGTGCCTACCGCCGCCAGCAGCGCGAGCGCCGCCGGGATTGATCTGATTTTCATTTGCCTGTTCATGTCACGTCCTTGGTCTGTCGCGGTCCTGGTGTCTTGCGTTTCTGATCGTGCAACTTGGGCTCGTCCAGCTGTCGCCAGCCATGAGCAGACGAGCACCTTGGACGGCTTGATGTAACTCACTGACTGGTTCACCTCACCTTGGGGTTCCTGCACTCGAGGTCGTCAGACTCCGGAGAAAGGCCACGATGTCATCGCGGTGCCCCTTCCTCGAGAGATAGAAGGGATGCGGAGCCGCCGGGCCTCGCGTCGGGTCGAACAGCGCGTCGAGGCTCGGCACCGAGTTGTCGTGGAGGAACACCGGCTTGCGCGCCAGGTCGAGCAGGAGTGGGAGCGCGATGCCACGTTCCAGACCGCGCAGACTGGCGTTCACGACCGCCATCTTGTCGTCGAAGATGTTGCCCGGTGTATCGAGGATCGGATTGAGCGGTGGCGTGCGCTGTGGCAACAGCACCATCGGCTGATCCCCGGGGAAGATGAAACGCATGGGGACGATCGCGGGCGGCACAAAGGTGCTCTGGTCGACGTTGTGGCAGAACGCGCAGTTGATGCGGAACCGGGCGCGCCCGCGGGCGATGGCGCCCTCGTCCTCGTTCATACCTGGAGGAGCCTGGAGGCTGTTCAGATACGCATTCATGTCGAGCAGTTTGGTGTTGTCGACCCGGATCCCCAGGGGGGCGGCTTCGCTGCCCGGCTGCGGGTGTGCCGCGGCCGCGACGAATGGGTAGCCGCTCACGCCAGTTCTGGTGAGCACGCGGACGTAGTCGCTGGCGATCTCCTCACCGGCGGCCGCACCTCCCAGTGTTCGTAGAAAGGCCCGTCCCCCCGGCGTCGTCAGGGTCGTGGGATCCAGCAGCGCGGTGTAGACGAGATTGCTGAAGTTGTCCAGGAACTGGATGGCTCCCTCGCTCCCCCACGGCGCGCCGAGATCGGTGCGGAACAGGGGTACGTTGTGCATCGGATCGCCATTGCCGTCAACGGTGTCGTCGAACATCCCGGGGGGATAGAACAGGGGATTGCTCAAATAGGCGTCCGCCTCGGCCTCGCTCGATTCCTCGGTGAGCCCCCGCGGCGCCCGGCCCAGGGTCGCGCCGCCGTTGGCGGCGAGCGATAACTGCAGCACCGGATAATACGCAAGCGAGTTGGCGCCTGTGGCGACCAGGTTGCCGAAATTCAGCGTGTGCGGCGCACGGCCATCGAGCCGCCGGCCAATCGATCCGCCGTTGGGCACGTTGAAGACGGAGGCGTCCGTGATGGTGTGGCACAGGGCGCAGCTGGCACCCACCTTGTCGCCCCTGAGGATGTCGATGCTGCCGTTGCGGTCGAAGTCTTTGGCCGGCAATCCGATGACGGCGTTAGCGTTGATCAGCGCTACCGTCGTGTTCACGCTGTTGAGCAGCGGTGCCTGCGCGGCCGACAGGTTCGTCCGCAGTTCCGCCACGAGCGCGTCGCGGAGGGCAGCCGGTATCGCTTCGCTGTCGATGTGCAGTCCGTTCTGCAGCGCCTGCACGGGGGTGAAGTTCGACGCGAGCATCCCGGCAGGCAGTCGCACGGCGTCAGTCCAGAATCGCTCGTTGCCGAAGGTTTCGAACCGGAAGACGTCGCGTCCCGCGGCGGCATTGCCGGTCTGGTGCACGTTCGGGTTGGTCGAAAAGCGCGGGCCATCAGACTGCGCCGTCACGAAGCCGGCAAGGCCGAGACACCACGTCACGGCAATGCCCGCGGTCCAGCGCGAAACGCGAGTGGGTCGGATATCGTCAACGCGGCTCATACGGTTCTCCTGGTCGTCGAAATGATTCACACGTGATGCCCGCAAGCGCCGGGACTAGAAGCGGAACGTGATGCCACCGGTCGCGCGCCAGAAATCCAGCTTGTCGTTGCCCAGCGTGAAGAATTCGCTGTCGCCTTCCAGGTCCTGCAGGTTCCGGAAGTAGCGGAGGTCGCCCCGTACGCCGAGCCGCTCCGTCAGATGACCCAGGATCCCGCCACCGACGTTCAACCCGACGGTGTCGTTGTTCCCTCGGATGAAGTCAGCGTCTGCGCCGATCCGGGTTCGCAGCCAGCCGATCCCGCCAGCCGCGTAGGGGCGGACACGATCACCGAAAGGACTCGGCACCGCAATCAGGCCGTTGAACATGACCGAGGTGACGCTTGATTCGCTGAAGAGGAAATCGGGAGCGCCGTCGACGGCGAAAAAGTCCGGCCGGTGGCTCACGTCGACTTCGACACCGAGGACGCGTCCCCACCAGCCGGCGGAGACACCGTAGTCCACCTTCGTCCCCTCGGCAACGCCGCCTCCGAAAGCTCCTCCGATGAAGGGGGTGAGGAGCCATTCGGCTCTGGCCTCGCGGGGTCCGAGCACCGCCCAGAAGGCTCCGATGATGATCAGGGCGCGAAGAGACATCTCAACTCCAGTTCCGGGATGCGGGGTGCGGGATGCGGGGTCCGGGGTCCGGGGT
>JACDBQ010000697.1 GCA_013694845.1 Acidobacteriota bacterium | reverse complement strand
CATCGAAACGGTACATCGTTTTTCAGGTGCTGCCGGACACGCTTGGCTTGGGGCCGGAGGTCTGGCGGGTCCTCGAAGTGATGGCCGACGGATTGAGCGATGAGCCGTACACACGGCTGCTCCGCCGTTGAGGGCGCGATCACCCTTGATTCAGGTCAGCGAATCCATGATCGAGGAGGATACGGTCGGAGAAATGTTCAGGTGGAGCAAAGTTGTTGTTGGAGGGCTCCGGTTGTAATGTACCGGCCGCATGTCCTACGTCGGCAAGCCCTTCGAGTACGACCTGTTTGTCAGCTACAGCCACGGCACCATCGAAGGGGCTGGTCCCTCCCCCTTGAAGCGCTGGTCCGACGGGTTCATTCGCGAGCTCGAATCGGAGCTGCGTGTGCATCCGAAGTTCGGTCGCGATCTCGTGCTCTTCTTCGACGACCACCATCGCCCCGCCCAGGGGCTCGACCCAACCACCGGACTCACCGAGCAGCTGCGCGCCGACATCGGCGGCGCCGCCGTGCTGCAAGTGCTGATGTCAGATCATTACCTTAAGTCCCAATGGTGCGCGGACGAGCGCGACTGGTGGCTCCGGAAGCAGACCGAGCTCGGTCTGACTCACGACCAGCGGATCGTGATTGCGCGTGTCTGGCCGACCTCCGACCCTTGGCCGGCACCGTTCGTCGATGAGCGAGGCAATCCTCTGGTCGGCTTCTGCTTCTATGACAAGGAGCGCGCGGAGCTGCGGCCTCAGCCTTACGAATGGCCCTCGCCCGATCCGACCAGCAAAGGCCCATTTCGCGAGCAGCTGCTCGATCTCATCGGATGGCTGTGGCGCAAGATCGAGATGCTGAAGGCGCGGATGGACGAGCGCAACCGTGCGCAGAAGGATGCCGCGACCCTCGCAGCCGACGCCGGCCAGGTGCTTTACCTGCACGGCCGGGTTGAGCACACCGCGGCCTGGCAGAAGGCCAACGAGGCGCTCAGCGCCAAGGGGTTCACGGTGCTGCCCGGCGAACCGGATCCAGTCGATGCCGATCCCTCTACCGCACAGCAGACCCGACGTCGCCGAGTCGAGACAATGAGTGGATGCGACGCGCTGCTGCTGCTCGGCACCAGGGACGGACGGGCGCTGGATGCCGACCTCGTGGTGGTGGGAAGGCAGGACCGCCAGTCCGCCCGCGCGTTCAGCAACCGCTACCTTCCCTGCGGCCTGCTCGATACCGTGGGCGACCCGATCGCAACCGCCGAGCGGCGGAAGGCCGCCCGAGGCCTCCAGGTGGACTGGATCGACAGCACTCGCGAGCCGTGGACCGCGGATGTTCAGCAGTGGCTGACGCAGAAGAGCGCCGTGGCGGAGAGATCGATATGAGCTTCGCTCCGCGCGACAGCCTCGAGGACGTCTTCACTGTCGCGTTGCCGGCACGGCCGTATCCGGGGCTACGGCCGTTCGGCAAGAAGGAGTGGCCGATCTTCTTTGGCCGGGAGCGCATGGTCGACGAGGTCATCGGGCGCCTGATCGACCACCGTTTCCTGATGGTCCATGGGGATTCCGGCTGCGGGAAGAGCTCGCTGATCCGCGCCGGGGTGCTGCCGCGGCTGGAACAGGACTGCGCCCGGGCCGGGGCTCGCTGGCTCACGTGCGCGATCACACCCGGAGACGAGCCGCTCGGTAATCTGGCCGTCGCGCTGTCCGGTCTTCGTGGTCAGGACCAGATCGACACTCGCACCCTCGAGATTCGACGAATTCTCAATTGCGGCCGCGAGGGGGCCACCGCCCTCGCAGAATACCTGCGCGCGAGCGGCCATCAACAGGTCTGCATCCTCATCGATCAGTTCGAAGAAGTCTTCGCTCACGCACGGCGCCGGGGACCGCAGCAGGCGAGCCTGCTGGTCGACCTGCTGATCGGTTTGCAGAAGCTGGCTCCTTCCAGCCTGTGTGTTGTCTCCACCATGCGGTCCGAGTTCCTGGGAGCATGCGCGCAGTTCCAGGGCTTTGCCCAGGTCGTCAACACCACTCAATACCTCTTGCCGCGGATGGAGCACGCCGATCTCATGCGGGCCATTCGAGAGCCGGCCCCGCTGTACGACGGTGAGATTGCGACCGAGCTCGCGAAACGGCTCATCGCCGACGCCGGCGGCACCCAGGATCAGCTCCCGTTGATCCAGCACGGTCTCATGCTGCTGCACCGCGACTGCCTGAAGCGCGCCGACGGCTCGTGGCGCCTGACCGTCGAGAGCTACCGGTCGCCGGGGAAGCTGGGACAATTGCTGTCAGACCATGCCGACGCCGTCATGGCCAACGCGGAGCCGGCGGATCCATCGGTTGAGGGTGGCTCACGCATCACCGAGGACCTGTTCCGCGCGCTGACCGAGATCAACGCGGATGGACAGGCCACCCGGAATCCCCGCAAGCTGAAGGACCTGATCGCCGTCACCGGCGCACCCGAGAATGCGCTGCGCAGGATCGTCGACCCGTTTCGCGCCGACGGCGTGTCGTTCCTTCGCCCCTACGGCGACGAGTCGATTGACCTGGACGACTACGTGGATATCAGCCACGAGGCGCTGATTCGATGCTGGGTTCGCATCGCCGATCCGGTCAACGGATGGCTGATCCGTGAGTTCAAGAACGGTCTCGTCTGGCGCTCGCTGCTCGTTCAGGCGGACAGCTTCGAGCTGGACCCGTCGAACGTGCTCTCGCCAGCCACCACGGAAGAACGGCAGGCCTTCTTCAGGCGCCGGAACGCCGCGTGGAGCGAACGCTATGGCGGCGGCTGGACCCGTGTGCTGAAACTGATAGAAGCCAGCGTGGCCGAGCGCGACCGGCAGATTCAGCAGGACATCGAAGAGCGTTCCCGCGAACAGCGGGCGAAGCTGGAAGAAGAGCAGGCGAAGCTTCGCGAACAGGAGCTCGAGGCGAACCTCACCGCGGCTCTTGAAAAGGGCAGGCGCGCCGCAGTGTTTCGCTGGGCCTTCATCCTGTCCGTCCTGCTGTTGTCGGTGGCCGGCTACTTCTGGCGGAAAGCGTACACCGCCGGTGTCACTGCGCGGCAGGCGACCGAGGAGCTTCAGACGGCCTACGGGGAGGCGGAGGCCAAGCGAAAGGTGGCCGAGGAGTCGCTCGCCACCATCGACCGGGAGCTGGCCGGACTGAAGCAGGCGTCTGCGGCCGCCCCCTTTAACAGCGCCATCAAGCAGCAGATCGACCAAGCGGAGAGTGCGATCGCGCGCCAGGTGAACACTCTCAGCTACGCGGCGCGCATCTCACCACGCATCTACCTCCACATCGCCGACGAGTCTCAGCGCGACGCCGCCCGCGGACTGGAGCGCCGTCTCGAGGCGAGCCGGCTGGGAGATCTGTCGGTCACCGTCCCCGGGATTCAACTCGTCGACGGCGCGCCGCCGTACAGCCTGCTGCGTTGCTTCGTGGCCGAGGACTGCCGCAAGTTCGGCCCGGAGCTGCTGGAACTCGTCAACGCCCAGCTCGCCTCTCCCAGAATCCAGCTGCAGGACTTCAGCAAGACCTACACACCTACCAGCAAGGCCATGCGGCCGCAGCATTTCGAGCTGTACTTTGCCAGGGGATCGATCACGCTCGTCGGCGCGCCGGCCAGCGCCAAGTGACTCGACAGGCTGGCGGTCAGTTGCGTTCGGCTATTGATGCGAGTAGGACCGACGGGCGCCCGCCGCTGACTCCCAGGCCTTCCGGAAGGGGCCCAGATCCTCCGGCGGCACCAGCGCCTGCCAGTCCATCGAGCCGCGAGCGCGCCTGTGAATTCGTACCAGAGCCGGTTGAACCACACGCGGTCGCCCGTGTCTTCGACCCAGATCAACACCGGCGCCTGGTCGGCAAGCGACCGGAAGCGCTCTTCTGACTCGCTGGCGGCGGCCACCGCCGACTTTCGGATAGCAGACCGACGACCGCATTGGGCTTCATCGTGATCTGACCCCAGAGGCCCTTCAACGCCGGGATGTCGAGGGACCACCCCGAAAGGACCAGGGAGCCGATTACGATGACGATGAAACTCGCGGCTGGACTGATGCGCTCAATGGATCGTATCGGCAACAGGCTTATGGCCGATCCCTGAGACGCCTCGCGACACTCGCGACCGTGGCGACGAGCTCCGACGGATCCACCGGCTTGGACACGTGCACCAGGAAACCTGCCCGCAGCGCCCGGGTGCGATCCTCCGATCGGGCAAAGGCTGTCAGGGCGATGGCCGGGACTCGCCCACCGCGTTCGGGTTCCAGGGTGCGCACCCTGCGGAGCAGCTCGAAGCCGTCGGCGTCCGGCATCCCGATGTCGCTGACGAGCACGTCGGGGCATTGGGCTTCGACGAGCCGCACGGCCTCATCGGCCGTCGCGGCAGTCGCCACCGTCGCACCGCAGTCCTCGAGCACGCGTTTGATGAGATCGCGGGCATCCGCCTGGTCGTCGACCACGACAACCCTCAGCCCTGAAAGCTCACCGGCGACCGCGGGCGGCGCGCTCCCGCCCGATGCCGCCGGATGCTGACGTTCGACGGTACTCGCCCGCCAGTGGACGGCGCTCAAAGGCAAGTGCACGGTGACGGTGGTTCCCAACCCTTCCCCCGGGCTGGCGATCGCAACCGTTCCGCCGTGCAGCTCCACGAGGCTCTTGACGATCGACAACCCGAGCCCGAGGCCGCCGTAGTGGCGCGTGGTAGAAGCATCGGCCTGACGGAACCGCTCGAACAGCTGGTCGATGAGCTCCGTCCTGATGCCGATCCCGGTGTCGGCGACGCTGATCTCGATGTGCGAGTTCACTCGCCCGAGCAGCACCTGGACCTTGCCCTCCTTCGGCGTGAACTTGATCGCGTTCGACAGCAGGTTCCAGATCACTTGCTGCAGCCGGCTTGGATCCCCGGCGATCGGTCCAGCCGAGGGATCGAGAAATTTCTCGATCCGGATCCCGCGCGCATCGGCAGCAGGTTTGACGGTCTCTATCGCGGCCTCGATGAACGGCACCGGAGAGATCGGCTGAATGTCGAGGCGCAGTTTGCCCGACGCAATCCGGCTCATATCCAGCAGGTCTTCGATCAGCTGGGTCTGCACGCGTGCGTTCCGCTCGATCGTGTCGAGCCCCTTCAGCAGGTCGTCAGCGTTCTTCGGGCCAGTTCGCAGGACCTGGGCCCACCCCAGGATGGCGTTCAAGGGCGTGCGCAACTCGTGCGACAGGGTGGCGAGAAATTCGTCTTTCACCCTGCTCAGCCGCTCCGCCGCGCTGCGGGCGGCCCGCTCGCTTTCGAGCAGGGCGTTCCGCTCCTCGGCCGCCTGCTGCGCCGCCTCGTACAAACGCGCGTTGTCGATCGCAATCCCCGCTTGCGCCGCGACACCCACGATCAGCTTCTCGACCCGTTCGGTGAACACCCCAACCGCCGAATGCCCGAAGAACAAGCCGCCGATCACCTCGCCGGACCGGGATCCCACCGGCACCGCCAGGTAGCTGCGGACCGTGAGGTGCCCATTCGGCATGCCGTGGTGGGGACCCATCGTGCCGTACCGCGGATCCGTGAGCACGTCGTCACAACGGATCGGATCTTCGCCACGAAACGTCGGGCCGAAGAGCGCGGTCGCGCGCGGCTTGCCGAACTTTTCGAACGCCTCGCGCGGAGCGCCCGAGAGCGTGTAGAGGAGGAAGGCGTCCCCGTTGTGGTCGGTCGTGTTGTAGAAGAACGAGCCGAATTCGGCCCCGCTCAACTCGGTAGCAGCGTCGGTCACGGCCTGGACCAGGTCACGAAGCTCGAGTTTCGATGCGAGCGTCTTCCCCGTTGCGTTCAGTAACTCGAGCGTCCGGCTTTCGTCCAGCAGCGCTGCCTCGGCTCGCTTGCGCGACGTAATATCCTCGATGACCCCGAGAAAGTGCTGCGGCCTGCCGCTCGTGTCGAAAATGATCGTGACCGTCGTCAGACTCCAGACGATCGACCCGTCCTTGCGGATGTACCGCGTTTCGATCGAGTACTCAGGTATCACCCCGGCCATCAGACGGTCCATGGCGCCCTCGGTGATCTGGAGGTCGTCCGGATGCGTAATCTCCTTGAACGTTCGCTCGTGAAGCTCCTCGGGGGGATAGCCGAGGATGTCGGAGAACTTCCGGTTCAGATCGATGAAGCGGCCCCCCATGTCTGCCAGCGCAATGCCGACCGCCGCCTGGTTGAACATCGCCTGCAGGCGTTCCTCGCTCGCCCGCAATGCGTCCGCCGCGGCCCGCCGGCTGGTCACGTCCGAGCACGCGCCCGTCATGTAGAACGGGTTGCCCCGGTCATCGGAAAAAGCTTTGGCCTTGTCGTGGATCCAGTGGACGGTGCCGTCCGGCCAGATCACCCGGAACTCCATCTCGAAATCGGAGCCGTCGCGCGCGCACTCGGCGAGGCGCCCGACAACGGCGATGCGATCGACCGGGTGAATCGCCGCGAGGAACACGTCGAGCGACCGCGTGGTCTCCCCGGGTTCGAGGCCGAACAGCTTCCCGAGATTGCCGTCCCACTGGATGGTGCCGGCCAGGATGTCCCAGCGGAAGGTCGCGGTGCCGGCGGCGCTCAGCGCCGCTCTGAGACGCTCCTGACTCTCCTGGAGCGCCTTCCGGGTACGAAGAAGCTCTTCTTCCGCGCGCTGGCGCGCATGCAGAATGCTGGCGGCATTCTGCAGGGCGACCGACCGCAGCAAAGCGTCCTCATCGTCCAGGGTCGCCACTACCGTACTCCCAGGACCTCGGCGGCGAGCGCGGTCCCCGCTACCCGCGCGCGGATCTTCTCGAACGCGGTGTCGCGGCTCGTTGACCTGTCATCACTGAACGGCGAGAACCCACAGTCGTCGGTCGTGCCCAGTTGCGCGACCGGGATGTACTCCGCCGCCTGCAGGACCCGGTCCCGCACTTCGGTCGCGGTTTCGGTGCGAGGGTCGATCGGTGAGACCACCCCGACGAACACGGTCTGGTGTGGCTGCAGATACCGCCGGATGATCTTCAGCACGTGGATGCGATCCGGTTCGCCGGCGAGCGCGATATAGAAATTGCCGACCTTCAACTGGAACAGGGCCGGCAGGAGCTCCGCATAATCGACGTCCGCGCTGTGCGTGGAATCGCGGTCGCCGCCGGGGCAGGTGTGCACGCCGATCCGCTGCCGCTCCTCCTGGGAGAACCGCGCGAGTGCAAGGTTGTTCAAGTCGATGAAACTGCGGAGCAGCTGTCCGGATGGATCGATCTTCATCGCAAGCCGACCTTCCGTGAAGTCGATCTGGATTTTGTAGGCCCCCTTCGCAAAGCACCGACGGATCTCCGTCTCGTGCTCCGCCAGCAGGTCGTCGATGAATTGTTCGCGCGAATACCCCGGAATGCCGTCCGCCGGGTACATCAGGCTCAGGGCGGAAGGGGAAATGATCGCCTGCTTCACCGGACGATGGGCATAGCGCCTGGCGACCTCGAGGTAGCTGTCCGCATACCGCCGGTAGCGGAACGGTCCGGAAGTCAGTCGCGGCATACGCCGGGTGTGCCCCGCCGCGAAGGGAATCCGGAACCCGTCCGGCGCCGTGTTGGGAAGACCGTGGACGCAGTAGGTCCAGAAGTTGTGATACTTCCGTTGCTCCCCGTCGGTGATCACGGGGGAGCCGGTTGCTTCGAATCTTTGAATGGTGTCCCGAATCGCGTCCTCATAGAGAGGGGCGAGTGCCGGGTCGTCGCTGCTCCCCCGCTCGACGGCTTCGATCAATGCGGGTGGCCTCGGCAAGCTCCCGATCGGTTCTGTAGGGATCATGGGTGTCGGAAATACATTATCGAGCCGAGCAAGCGTCAAGGTCTGACGACTAGTGAATACTTGCGGAAAGGGACGGAGGAATCAAGCGGCGACGTGCGGCTGCACCGACTCGACCGTAGGGGCTGGGCGTGGTCGTTCAGCGCTGCCCGTGCAGCCACCTCAGGCGGTCGGCGAGGGCTCCGGCGACGACATCGTCTGGATCGAAGCGGAAGACTACTACGTCCGTGTGCAACCTTGGACCGGCGCACCCTCGTCCGCCTTTCATTCAAAAGCCTCGCGGCCGATCTCGATGCCGACCGCTTTGTCCGGGTCCACCGGTCTGCGATCGTGAACCTCGATCGGGTCCGGGAAGTGAAGCCGCTCGCATCAGGCGACCAGCGGCTGGTGCCGTGACGAAGACAACCGCCGGCACAGCGGAAACACCGATGGCCCGCAAGATGTCGAAACCGTCCATTCCCGGCATCTGCACGTCCAGCAGCAGCAGATCCGGGCCATGGTTCCTGATCGACGCCACGGCTTCCGCTCCGTGTGCGCACTCGGCAACGATCTGGAACCGCGCACGCCGCCGCGGCCCGCGTGCCCCTGTTGATCGTGCAGCCGCTCGTTGGTTCGTTCGTCGACGGCGGAACCAGTCCCTTGAGTCGCAGGTACACCGCCATGGTGCCATAGACTTCGTTGCCGTGGGAGCTCTCGCCGGCGATGACGAACGGGTACACACGGGGGACAAGAGGGGCACAAGCAACACCAAGAGGATCAGGGCTGTGTCTTCTTCGTGTTCCTAGTGGTCGTTGTGTCTTCGCGTTGTGGCGCGTGAGCCGGCCACCGCTGAGTTAACCGCCGCCGTCGTCCTGTCGTTATAGAGCAGCGACGCATCTTCGGGGGTCAGATCTCGATTTTTCGAGGCCGACTGCAGCT
>JACDBQ010000678.1 GCA_013694845.1 Acidobacteriota bacterium | reverse complement strand
TGCTCGATCTGGCCGTCCATCCGCTTTTTCACCTCGACAAAGAGGCCCTTCAGATCGCTCACATCCATCGCGCTTACTCCTGGTTCAGCATGACACTGACGCTGGTGAGGCCTGCCTGACGTGTGATCCACGGGCGGCGCATGCTCAGGCCCTGACCGTCGTACCAACCGGTTCGCCCATGATCACGCGGCGCAGATTGCCGGCGGTCCGCAGGTTGAAGACCACGATCGGGAGCTTGTTGTCCATGCACAGCGAAATTGCCGTGGCATCCATCACCTTGAGGCCCCGTTCGAGTACCTTCAGGTAGGAGATGTCGTCGTATTTCGTCGCCTCGGGGTGGGTCATCGGATCAGCGGTGTAGATCCCGTCGACTTTCGTACCCTTGAGAATCACGTCCGCCTTCATCTCCATCGCCCGCAACGCCGCGGCGGTGTCGGTCGTGAAGTAGGGATTGCCGGTGCCCGCCGCGAACACGACGACGCGCCCTTTTTCGAGGTGGCGCACCGCGCGCCGTCGAATGAAGGGCTCGGCCACCGCGCGCATCTCGATCGCGGACGCGACCCGACTCGCCATCCCCTGATGCTCGAGCGCGTCCTGCAGCGCGAGCGCGTTGATGACGGTCGCGAGCATGCCCATGTAATCTGCGGTCGCGCGGTCCATCCCCTTGGCGCTCGCGGCAAGACCCCGGAACAGGTTGCCCCCGCCGATCACGACAGCGGTCTGAACGCCCAGGTTCTGAATCTCCTGGATGTCTTTGGCGATCCTGGTCGTGACGCCGGGATCGATGCCGAACTGCTGCTCGCCCATCAGGGCTTCACCGGAGAGCTTCAGGAGTACACGCTGGTAGGCGGGGCCGGACATATCTGGAGGATTATATCGTTCGTCATGGGTTCCAAGGGGTTCCAGAAGGTTCCAGCTGGTTCCAGACGGTTCTAGGTTCCATCACCGTACAAAAAAACGCGCGCCGCTTGCGCCGCGCCGAGAACCGAGAACCGATTGAAATCGCCTGGAGCCAACTGGAACCCGTTGGAACCCTTCCGTCTACGCGCTTTCCCCCAGCTTGAACCGCACGAATCGTGCGACGGCGATATTCTCGCCCATCTTCGCGACGGCGGCCTGCACCAGCTGGCCGATTGTCAGCTTGGGATCGCGGATCGATGGCTGGTCGAGCAGGCAGACCTGCTCGTAGAAGCTGTTCAACTTGCCCTCGACGATCTTGTCGATGACCTGTGCCGGTTTGTCCTTCACCTGGTCGCGGTAGATCCCCTTCTCGCGCTCCAGAACGTCGGCCGGAACCTCGTCGCGCGTGATGTACTGCGGGCTTGCCGCCGCGACGTGCATCGCGATCTCGCGGGCCAGGCCCTGGAAATCGTCGGTGCGGGCCACGAAGTCCGACTCGCAGTTCACTTCCACCAGGACGCCGATCTTGCCGCCCATATGGATGTAGCTGCCGATCAGGCCTTCATTGGTGGACCGGCCGGCCTTTTTGGTGGCCTGTGCGAGCCCGCGCTTGCGCAGGATCGTCGTGGCCTCGTCGATGTTCCCGCTGGCCTCGGTCAGCGCCGCCTTGCACTCCATCATCCCCGCGCCGGTTGCGTCGCGGAGCTTCTTCACCATCGCTGCACTGATTTCCATAGTTGCCATTTCTTTCCAGTTGCTCTCAGCTCTCAGCTTCAGCCGTCAGCCAGTGGCAGCAGGGTCTTGCTGATAGCTAACGGCTGATCGCAGACAGCTTCCCGTACATACGAACGCCGGCGCGCTCGAAAGCTGCGCCGGCGTCAAGATCGAGCGGCGGCGTCAAGATTAAAAGGTTAGACCGACGCCGGGGTAGTGGCCTGTTCGGGGCGGGCCTGGCGCACCGGGCGCACACGCCGGCCACGGTCGTCGCCCTCGACCTCTGTTCCCTCATCGACCTGTGAGGATTCGCGGATCCCCCGTCCGCCGGAAATCGCGTCGGCGATCTTCGACGCGAACAGCCGGATCGAGCGCAGCGCGTCGTCGTTGCCGGGGATCACGTAGTCAACTTCATCCGGATCGCAGTTCGTATCGACGATGCCGATTACGGGGATCTTCAGCTTGCGCGCTTCGTCAACGGCGATCTTTTCCTTGCGGGTATCGACGACGAAGAGCGCATCGGGCAAACGCGACATGTGGCGGATGCCGTCGAGATTTTTCTGCAGCTTCTTCTTTTCCTTCTCGATCTGCGAGATTTCCTTCTTGGAGAGGGACTCGTAGCGGCCGTCGGTTTCCATGGCTTCGAGATCCCGCAGCCGGGCGAGGCTGCGCTGGATCGTCATGAAGTTGGTGAGCAGCCCGCCCAGCCAGCGCTGATTGACGAAGAACATGCCGCAGCGCTGGGCCTCTTCGGCGATCGCGTCCTGGGCCTGCCGCTTCGTGCCCACGAAGAGGATCGTGCGCCCTTCGGCGGCGAGGTTCATCGCGAACTGTTCGGCATCGCGGAACAGCTTGGCGGTCTTCGCGAGATCGATGATGTAGATCCCGTTCCGCTCGCCAAAGATGAACTGTTTCATCTTCGGGTTCCAGCGCTTTGTCTGGTGTCCGAAGTGGACTCCCGCTTCGAGCAAATCCTTCAACGCAATCCCGCTCAAGCTGCCTCCATAAAAATACGCTCCCAGTTTCCAGCTCCCGGTTACCAGCTGGTGGAAGCTGGAAGCGGGCAGCTGGAAGCATGCATTTTATCTCTTGCTGAACTGGAAACGCTTGCGCGCTCCCTTCTGTCCGTACTTCTTCCGCTCCTTGATGCGCGCATCGCGCGTCAGGAAGCCTTCCTTCTTGAGCCGTGGCCGAAGCTCGAGGTTGTACTCGACCAACGCGCGTGCGATGCCGAGGCGCAGGGCGCCCGCCTGGCCCGCAATCCCGCCGCCCGCGATGGTGGCCAGAACGTCGAACTTGTCGCCCGTTTCGGTCACGACCAGCGGCTCTTTGATCTGTTTGCGATGGGCTTCGGTGGGGAAGGCCTGCTCGAGCGGCTGGCGATTGATGATCAAACCGCCGTTACCGGGTCGGAGAAACACGCGAGCGGTGGCCGTTTTGCGGCGCCCGGTACCGTAGTACTGAATTCCTGCTGCCACTATGCGACCTCTTGCTGGGTTGACGTCGCGGCGCGAGGTTTCTGCGCGGCGTGCGGGTGGTCGGCCCTCGCGTAGACCTTGAGCTTGCGCCACATCGCTTCGCCCATCTTCGTCTTGGGGAGCATGCCGCGCACGGCTTCTTCGACCATGCGGACCGGATTCTTCTGGCGAAGATCCTTCGCGCGCTCCTCACGGAGCCCGCCTTCGAAACCGCTGTGATATCGGTACAGCTTCTGTTCTTCCTTGCGGCCGGTGAGTCTCACCTTGGACGCGTTGACGATCACGACGTGGTCGCCGGTATCGATATATGGCGTGTAAATCGCCTTGTGCTTTCCCTGCAGGAGACGCGACGCTTCGGTCGCCACCCGCCCAAGGACCACGCCTTCGGCGTCGATGACGTGCCACTGCCGCTCCACACTGCCGGCAGTGGGAACAAACGAACCCATGAAAAACCCTTTCGGCCTTCGTCCCTGCTACGGCCCCTCGCCGGAGCCGTCAGGCACAGACGGTCAGCCTCGATCTAAGGACGGCAATCCAAAAGGATACTGACGATTGCGGGGATTGTCAAGGCGCGTGCCGTGTCTGAAGAGGCCGTGAAATGGGGCGCAAGACCCGCTACGCAGATTCTGCAATTACACTTCCGTGATCCCATTACCAAAATGTTCACGGGCCGATGTGCCTGGCGTGCGAGACCTACCAGAATTGCACCGTTCTACCGCTTTTGTGGCTGACCACCGCCGTGGCACTCGGCTTGCGCAACAGTCCTGACGACAACAGGATCCAAAACAGCGACCGCACGGCGGCACGTACGCCGCTTCCAGACTAGGACAAATCATCCGTGTTTCGCAGAGCGAAGTCGCTTGTCGGGCTCGACATTGGTTCGAGCGCGGTCAAGGCAGTCGAGCTGAAGCCGGTCGGCCGCGGCTACCGCGTGGCCGCCTACGGCAGCGAGTCGCTGCCCCCGGATAGCATCGTCGATGGCGCCATCATCGATGGCGCCGCCGTGGCGGACGCCATCCGGCGCCTGTTCGAAGGCCGTGCCATCCGCACCCGCGACGTCGCCGCCTCGCTGTCCGGCAACGCCGTCATCGTGAAGAAGATCACGCTGCCGGCGATGACCGAAGCCGAGCTGGCCGAGTCCATCTACTGGGAAGCCGAGCAGTACATCCCGTTCGATA
>JACDBQ010000661.1 GCA_013694845.1 Acidobacteriota bacterium | reverse complement strand
GCGCACCCCCCGTGGCATAATATGCCCGAGACGCTGACGAAACCGAGGCTCCGAGCCTGTGAACATGCTTTGCCCACAATGCGGCGTCAAGATGGCTGCGTCGGCAAGCCGCTGTCTCTCCTGTGATGCCCCGACGTTGACGGCGAACACTCCTGCCGAGGGTCCGGGAGGGGAGACGATGCCGGGGATCCCGTCGAGCGACGCGGAGACCATGACGGGCAATAGCGACCTGACGCTGGGCCCGACATCAAGAGGCGACGACGAGACTATCGGTCTGCCGCGCCCACCACGGGGATCGCAGTCAACGGGAAAGCTCGTGGCCCCGGGCGAACCGTTCGGCACCCGCTACCACATCATCCGGGTGCTGGGTTCCGGCGGCATGGGCGTGGTGTATCAGGCGTGGGACGCGGAGCTCGGGGTGACCGTCGCGCTCAAAGTGATCCGGCCGGAGGTCACAAGCGACCCCTACACGGCCCGGGAAGTTGAGCGTCGTTTCAAGCGCGAGCTGCTGCTGGCGCGTGAAGTCACCCACAACAACGTTGTCCGCATTCACGATCTCGGCGAGATCAACGGCATCAAGTACATCACGATGTCGTATGTCGATGGGCGAGATCTGGCGACGATCCTCAATAGCGAGCAGCGTCTGACGGTATCGCGGACGCTGCAGATCGTCCGCGACGTGGTCTCAGGGCTCCGGGCGGCCCATGAAGCGGGAGTAGTTCACCGCGATCTGAAGCCGGCCAACATCATGATCGACGCGCATGACGAGGCACGGATCATGGACTTCGGCATTGCGCGGTCCACCTCGCACGCGACAGTTGACGAAAAGGGGGAATCGGATCCCACCGGCAGACTTGCTGAATTGCGACGGCAGGCGGCCGTGCTGTCGAACCAGACGATGGAGGGCGCCATTGTCGGGACTATCGAGTACATGGCTCCGGAACAGGCCAAGGGGAAGCCGGTCGATCAGCGGGCGGACGTTTACGCGCTCGGCCTGATTCTCTACGACATGCTCGGCGGCCTGGGCCGGGCATCGCGGTCGGAGAGTGCGATCTCCGAGCTTACAGGGCGCATGCAACAGCCACCTGGATCGATCCGCGAGATCAACCCGGATGTCCCCGAGGCGCTGGCGAAGGTGATCGCTCGATGTCTCGAGCCGGACGAGAATGCTCGTTACGCGACGACCAAGGATCTAGAGGCCGACCTGCAGCGGCTCGATAGCGAGGGGAACCTGCTTCCGGTCCTGCGGCGCGTGACCAGCCGTCAACTCGCGGCGGTTGCCCTGCTGGTGCTTTCCCTGCTCGGCGGCACCTGGTGGGCGGCGCGCGGGCCCGATCCCGTAGTCGAGCTACCACCGACCTCCGTGCTGATCACCGATTTTGAGAACCGCGCGGGTGATGCTGTCTTCGAGGGGTCTATCGAGCAGGCGCTGGGGACCGCTCTCGAGGCCGCGTCGTTCATCACGGTCTATCCCCGACGCCAGGCGCAGCGGATCGCAGCGCAGCTTGGCGCCGGCGCGGACATCGATGAAGCTACGGCGCGACTCATTTCGCGTCGTGAGGGCATCAAAGTGGTGGTGACGGGCACGGTCGAGTCGACAGGTTCGGGGTATCGGGTGACTGCCACCGCGCTTGATCCCGCGCTCGAAGGACAGGCAGATCAGTCCTTGGCGACGGCCACCGCCGACGCCGTTAACAAAGACGGAGTCCTCAGGGCCATCGCATCAGTGGCGGCTGACCTCCGAGCTGACCTGGGTGACACGACACCGGAGAGCGCGCGCCTGGCTGCAGCCGAAACGTTCACGGCTGGCTCGCTCGAAGCGATGCGGGCGTATGTCCGGGGTCAGGAGTTGAACCGTACCGGAAAGCCTCGCGAGGCGCTCGTGGCACTGGAGGAGGCCGTCAAGCTGGATCCCAAGTTCGGGATGGCATACGTCCAGATGGCCTCGAGCTATACGAATCTCAAGATGGAGGATCGGGCGAAGGCCAATTACGAGGAGGCGTTCAAGCATCTCGACCGCATGACTGAGCGGGAAAAGTACCGGACCCGGGGCGTGTACTTCTTCGGAGTTGTCAGGAATTACAAGGAGGCGATCAAGACATACGAAAAACTAGTCGAGCTCTACCCGGCCGACAACACCGGCTACGCGAACCTGGCGCTGGCGCACATCTACGACCGCAACATCCCCAAAGCCATCGAGATGGGGCGCAAAGCCATCGAGATCTATCCCAGAGACGTCCTGCAGCGGACGAATTACGCGACGTATTCGATGTACGGCGGGGACTTCCAAACCGCGGTCACCGAAGCGCAGCGCGTGTTGAAGGAGAATCCTGCTTATGAGTGGGCGAACCTGACCTTGGCGATTTCGACCTTGGCGCAGGGGGACGAGTCTGGTGCCCGTGCGGCGTACACACAACTGGCGGGGGTCAGCGCGCTGGGGGCTTCGCTCGCCGACATGGGGCAAGCCGATCTGGAGATGTACTACGGTCGCTACGGCCGTGCGCTGGAGATTCTGAAGGAGGGGATCGCCCGCGATGAAAAGGAGAAGGATTCCTCGAGCCTGGGGTTGAAGCTCGTGGCGATGGCGGAAGCGCACCTCGCGCGCGGCGACAAGAATGCGGCCGCCGGCGCGGCGGAGCGGGCTACCCGCGTCAGCGACCACGAGGCGGTCCTGGTCCCCGCCGCGCACGTGCTGATCCAGGTGGGGAAGACGGATCGCGCAATGGAGCTCGCGCGCGGCCTCGAACAGATGATTCCGCCCCACATCAGGTCTTACGCACGCGTCATCAAGGGTGACATCCTGCTGCACGAGCGACGCATACCTCAGGCGATCGACGAGCTGCAGGCCGCTGAGACGCTGCACGATTCGTGGGTCGTGCACACGCTACTGGGTCAGGCGTATCAGGCAGCGGCGCAGTATCCCGAGGCGGTGGCTGAATGGGAGCTGTGCGTGAAGCGCCGCGGCGAGGCGGCGGACGCGTTCATTGCGGACACGTCGTCGATGCGATATCTACCGGCTGCTTACTACTGGCTCGGCCGGGCGCAGGAAAGCCTCGGCGTCACGGCTGGAGCGGCGGAGAGCTACCGCAAGTACATTGAGATCAGGAACGACGCCGAAGGGGATCCGCTCGTCGGTGACGCGCGGAAGCGGGCGTCGCGGTGAAGCCAGGCGTTACAGCGAGATGGCAAGGCCGAGATCGCCCTCCACGAGCGAAGAACTTCTACCCACATCAACGGAGAAACGCGCGGCCGAGGCTCAGGCC
>JACDBQ010000652.1 GCA_013694845.1 Acidobacteriota bacterium | reverse complement strand
ACCCCGATCCGACCGTTGCCGATGAAGGGCGACGGGGAGCGGGCGGGGTCGTCGGTGGGGAGCAAGAACCCGCTGTCGGCCGCCGGCGCTTGGGCCGCGAGAGGAGCGGCGAGCAGCGCGCCGGCGACGGCAGCGGAGGAAAACCGCAGTATCACTGCTGCTGCGTGGGCGTGCGGGACCCTCCGAAGTCATAGGTGATGGACGCTTGCAGCCGGCGGGGCAGCAGCGGCCGGGCCAGGAAGATCGGAGCTCCACCCGCCGACGCCAACCGCGGGTTGCCTTCCTCCAGCCCCTTGCTCTGGAACGCGTTCAGCAGATCGATGTTCAGCCGCGCGCCCGACCCCGGAATCGCGAGGCCGGCGCCGAAGTTGAAGTAGTTGTAGCCCGGAAGCACCGCCGGATCATCCAGCGGCCGGGTGACGGCGTTCTCGCTGAAGCGCTCGGTGACCCAGTGCCAGTCGGCCCTGAACTGCAGCCCGTACGTCTGCCCCGGCACCGAATAGGTCGCTGCCAGGTTCCCGAGGCTTCGCGGCACCACCGCCAGCCGTACCCCTTCGCGCGCTGCCAGAGTGTCCACGCCGCCGCCCAGCTCGGCCTGCAGCACGGTGGCGTTGCCCTGGAGCAGGAGCCCCTCCACCGGATTCACGACGGCTTCCACCTCGGCGCCGTACGACCGGTTGTCGGGCGAGGCCCGGATGACCCAGGTCGTCACTCCATCCACCACCTCGAGACCCTGCCCGACGATGTTCTTGAGCTTGGTGTAGAAGCCGCTGACCGTGACCGCCGTGGCGCCAAACTGCGCCTTGACTCCTCCCTCGACGGACTGGACTTCCTTGGCCTCGAGCAGGTCCACCTGATCCTGAGCCGCGGCGTTCAGGAGAAAATCGAGCTCGGGCATCTTGTAGCCGCGAGCGCCGGCGGCGTAGAGCGAGAGGTTGTCGTTCATCCGGTAGTTGAGGCCGACGGACCCGGCCCAATCGGTGATGTCCGTGCTGAAGTGGCGGAAGCTGCCGTTGCCGAACCGCTCGTTGTCGAACCGGGTGGCGGGATTGTTGTCCAGGTCGAAGGTCGAGGTGTTCTCCGAGTTCTGTACGTAGTTGTCGTATTCCACCCGGCCGCCGATGTCGGCCCGGAGCCGGTCGGTGACCTGAATCTCCGCGCCCAGCACGCCGCTCACGATCGAGCTCTGCCCCGATCCGTTGTTGTACACCGAGAGGAAGTTCCGGAACCCGTTCCGGGTCACCGAATCCGGCGCCCCGCCCGGAGGCGTCACGATCAGATCCAGGAAGCGGGGGTTGTCCCGCACATCGATCAGGATGTCGGTGAAGTTCCAGTGGTTGTCCTGGGTATAGTTGGCGAAGTACGCGCCGAAGGCCACCGAGTGGCGGCCGAAGCTCTTCCGCAGTTGGAGCTGGTCCTGAATCGCCGAGATGGGCTTGGCGACGTGCCATTGGATCGAGGGCAGCACCAGATTGTTAGGGGTGTCGTACGGCAGCTTGTTTCCCGCGGCGTCGAAATGGTTGGTGAACAAATACTGGAAGCTGCTCCCCGCGGGGAACCCGAGGCTGGCCACGTACGCCTCGGGCGACAGCAGGCTCCCAGGCACGATCGCGTTGTGCTCCTGGTCGTTCTGCATCGCCTGCGCGGTATTCTGGAGGTGCCAATCGTCTGCCAGGTCCAGCGACGCGTCCACCGTGAACCAGGTCGCCCTGGTCTTGAGGCCGTTATCGAGCGGCAGGGTCAGGTCGCCCGCGGGCGTCGGCACCCGGAGATCGAGGCCCTCATTGGTGAGGAGCGCGCCGTAGTTGCTGAAGCCGGAGATGTAGTCCGGATCGTCGGGGTTGTTCAGCGGCAGCGGCAGGATGAACTGGTTGCGGTCGTCGATGTACTTGACCGAGGCGCGGATGTAGCCGTTGGAGAGCTCCCGGGTCACATTGGCCTTGAGCTGGCCGCCGCGAATGCCGGGAAAGCCGGGATCGCGCACGCCGTGGTCGTAGCGGTAGAAGCCACCCACGTTGAACCGCCAGGCGTCGCCCAGCGGCCCATTGGCGTTGAGATCGAAACGAGCAAGCCCCTGAGTGGCGCCCGTTGCGCGCAAGGTACCGTCGAACGCGTCCCCACCGCTCTTGTT
The DNA here is from genome assembly GCA_013694845.1 of Acidobacteriota bacterium. GTDB lineage: Bacteria > Acidobacteriota > Vicinamibacteria > Vicinamibacterales > 2-12-FULL-66-21 > JACDCA01. The sequence continues at coordinate 47 of JACDBQ010000652.1, read as the reverse complement.
GATCAAGTTGATCATGGCACCCGGCGTGTTGGACCCGAAGAGGGCGG
>JACDBQ010000630.1 GCA_013694845.1 Acidobacteriota bacterium | reverse complement strand
GAGCCGCCGCCACCCGGCTGCGAGCCACCGCCGCCACGGAAGCCACCGCCACCTTCACCGGAGCCGCCCCTGTAACCACCCGCGCCGCCGCGCGAGTCTCCACCACTGCCAGAACCGCCGCCATGTGAGCCTTCGCCGCTCCCGCTACGGTCACCACCAAAGCCGCCAGGCCTGCCGGTTGGTGGCCGTCCACCGCCCTTCGGCCGGAAGGGCCGGTCGCCTTCAGGCTTGGGGCGGAACGGACGCTCGTCGTCGCCTCTGGGTCTGAAGGGTCTCTCACCTTTTCCACGAGGGTTGAACGGGCGATTTCCTTCGCCCCCTGTGGGGCGGAACGGGCGATCGCTCTGTCCGCGTGGGCCTGACGGACGCGCCCCCTCGCCACCGGGGCGAAACGGGCGATCGCTCTTTCCGGTCGGACTGAACGGCCGGTCTGCCGGACCCTTCGGGCGGAAACCGCGGTCCCCATCATCGCGCGGCCGGAATGGGCGGTTCCCGTCGCCCTTTGGCCGGAACGGACGGTCTTCCTTCCCTCGTGGGTTGAAGGGCCGCTCGTTTTCGCCCGGCGGTTTGAATGCGCGATCGCCGTCGCCGCGTGGCCGGAACGGTCGGTTACCTGCCCCCTTGGGTTTGAACGCTCGGTCGCCGGCCGGCTTGGACGGTCGGTCTGACGGGCGGAACGGTCCGTCCCCGGACGGCTTGGCTGGATTGTTTTCTCGCGGGCGCGGCGGGCGATCTCCCGACGGTTTGAAGGGGTGATCTTCGCGTGTCCGGAACGGACGATCGCCAGACGGCCTGGGCGCCCGGTCTCCGTGCGGTCGTGGAGGCCGTTCGCTCGAAGGCTTGAATGGACGCTCACCCTCTGGCGGCACCGGCCGCTCGCGAGGCGGCACTTCGGCAGGAGGGGAATCCCCGCCCTGCGGCCCATCGTCGCGTCGCATCCGCTCGGCGAACCGCTTGCGCTTGACGTCACGTGGCACCTTGAAGCGCTCACGCGGATCCTCGTGGGTTCCTCCGGGCCGCCATCCTGACCCGCGCCGTTCACCACCCTCGCCACGACGTTCGGCGCGCAAGGCATCCGTGGCCTCCTCGGCCGATTCCCACAATTTGCCCCGGGCGAACCACTTCATCACCGCGTCGGGTTGCCGCGTCTGGAGCTGCTTGAGCGTGGGCAGCAGTTCTTCCGGCGTTGCCGCGCGAAAGGCCGTCGGCTGGCCGCCGACGATGATCGTCCAGTACGTATAGCGAGGGGGCATAAGATCAGACTTCCGGCGCTGCTGGTGGATCCAGCCGTTTAAGTTTTTCGATGAGCGTCGTCCGTTTGAGATTCAGCAGCCGCGCCGCCTGACGCTTGTTTCCGTGCGTGCGCTCGAGCGAGCGGCGAATGAGAGCCAGCTCCACTCCTTCGACGTACCTGTCGAAGTCGATGCCGTCGTCGGGGAACCAGACTTCCGACGAATCGCTGACGGTGGGCTGAGTCTGAATCTCCGGAGCGAGGTCGGCGACTTCGAGCTGCGACCGCCCTTTCGAAAAGGCCAGCGCGCGTTCCACCGCATTCTCGAGCTGGCGCACATTTCCCGGCCACGGGTACGCCATCAGCCGCCGAATCGCCTCCTGCGACATCGTGACGGGCGGTCGGCCCGAATCGGCGGCGAGCCGTTCGAGAAAGTGTTGCACGAGCAAAGGGATGTCTTCGCGGCGGTCGCGAAGTGGCGGCAATTGCACCGGGATCACGTTCAGACGGTAGAACAGGTCTTCTCGGAACGTCCCCTCCGCGACCATTTTCGCGAGATCCGAATGGGTCGCCGCGATCACACGCACGTCGATCTTCACCGTGTGTGAATCTCCGACCCGCTCGAATTCGCGCTCCTGGAGCACGCGCAGCAGCTTGGACTGCAGGGCGGGGCTCATCGTTCCGACCTCGTCGAGGAAAAGGGTGCCGCGGTGCGCCTGTTCCAGCCGCCCCTGCCGGTTGGCGACGGCGCCGGTGAACGCACCGCGCACGTGACCGAAGAGCTCAGCCTCGAGCAACGTCTCCGGAATGGCGCTGCAATTCAGCGCAACGAACCTGTTGTTGCGACGGGCACTGTTGTGATGAATCGCCCGCGCGGCCAGCTCTTTCCCGGTCCCGGTCTCCCCGGTGATGAGCACGGTGCTCGATGTGGCGGCGACGGTCTCGAGCAACTGGAACAGCTCGCGCATCGGACCGCTTCGACCGATGATCCCGTCGAAGCGATAGCGTTCCTCGAGTTGCGAACGCAGATAGGCGTTCTCCGTTTTCAACCGGCGCTGCTCCATCGCCGAGCGGAGCACGTGCAGCAGGGCATCGAACTGAAAGGGTTTGGTGATGAAGTCAGAAGCCCCCTGCTTGATGGCTTCCACCGCGTCCTTCACCGTCCCGAACCCGGTGATGACGATGGCGATGAGGTCGGGGTAGCGCTGCACGGCGGCGTCGAGCACCTGCCGCCCGTCGATGCCCGGGAGACGGAGATCCGTTATCAGGACGTCGAACGCAAAAGACGCCAGGCGCTCGAGCGCGTCCTCGCCGCTCGCCGCCTGTTCGACGATGAAACCATGGTCGCCGAGCCGCTCGGCGATCGCCTCCCGCAGGGGCGCCTCGTCGTCGACGATGAGCAGATGTTTCGAGCCTTCAGTCATTTACTGGCGTGGGCGGTATTTTGACACCCGGTAGCCGCTCGGTCAAATTCGTCGCCGAATTGGCTCTACAGGGACCAGGCGACCGCTCCGATAATCACGTCAGATAACCAGGGACGCGGTCCAAGAATGCAGACCAATACCGAACCGAAACGGAACTCGACAATCGTCGAACGCAAGACGATCTCGATCATGAAGGCGTGTGATCTCGTGGGCGTCAGCCGGCGGACGATCTATAACTGGATCGCGGGCGGGAAGGTCGAGTACGTGCGCACGGCCGGCGGCTCCGTCAGGATCTTCGTGGATACCCTCTGGCGCGAGCCCGCCCGAGCAGGTGATCTGGCGGCCGAAGAAGCTTCATGAGCGAGGACTTCGGAATGTTATTCCATCGGCTGAACAATCAGCTCGGCATCATCCTGGCGAACGCCGAACTGCTGGAAGCAAAGCTCGGGGAGGACGCCGCACGCGCGCGTGCGTCCCAGGTCGTCGCCAGTGCCCTGGAGGCGATGACGACGGCGCGCGAGCTAAGGATCAGGCTCAAAAAACAAGATCGTCAGATATCCGACACGGCAAGCTGTTAATGTCATGAATTTGACGATCGCTCATTCAGCAGTACGCGAAACTTCTCCGCATTGCACATCCTGTCACCATCCTAACCGTAAGTAAATCAACGATTTATCCAGTAGTCCCGCCTTATCTAGGGCTTCGTAATAGTTTCGCTTCAGGTTGGTACTGCCGTTGCGCTAGTGGTGATCGTCGCGGCGTTTGCCGCGCGTCTTCTGGAGGTCACCCGAGCCATGCTGCGTCAGCCCCTTGCCGCCCGTAACCAGGATCGTATCGCCGCCGGTCTCCCGTTCGTCGAGTCGCTCGCCCGCCGGGTGGCCTCGTCGATGCCGCACTCGATCGAGCTGAAGGATCTCGTCCAGGACGGCATGATCGGACTCATTGACGCGGCGTGCCGCTACGACGAAGGCCGCGGCATCAAGTTCGAGACGTTCGCGGAACGGCGGGTCCGGGGAGCGATGATTGACGCGCTCCGGCGAGACGCCTGGCCCCGCGGCGTGCGGCGGCAGCGCCGGGAGCTCGAGGCCGCACGCGAGCAGCTTCGCCGGGAGCTCGGCTCCGAGCCGTCGCTGGCGGATCTGGCCGCCCGTATGGGATCCGACGAAACCCGGCTTGGCCGTACGATCGTCCGGATCAACACGATCGAGTCGACGTCACCGCTGTCCTCTGGCGAACATACCGACCATTCGACGCTGCCACCCGCGCTCGTGCCGTCCCAGCCGACCGCTCCCGACAAAGCCTTCGAGCAGCAGGAAGTTCGCGACCGCATCCGTGCGGCGATCGCGTCCCTCCCGCCCCGCGAGCGGAAAGTCATCGGGCTGTACTACTACGGCGACGCCACCATGAAGCAGATCGGGGCGGCGATCGGCGTCAACGAGTCGCGGGTCTCGCAGCTGCACGCACGCGCCATCCACAGGTTGAAGAAGGCCCTGGGCAGCGACGCCTCCGAGGACATCGTGAGCCCGGTCATCGAGTTTCAGAAGACGATGCGCCGGTTGCGAATGGCGAAGGCGGATATCGGGGACCGGGGTGTCCTGCTGCAGTACCGGGCGCCCTCGGCCGGCAGACCGCTGGCGCAGCGGTCCGCCACCGTGCCTCTGGCGCAGCGAGTCGCCGCCGGCGCGCGCTAGCGCGTGGCGATCAGCTCCGACGCGGAGCGCAGCAGATCCTTCAAGCGGAACGGTTTCGGCAGCCAGGGGCAACCGGTTTCTTCGAGGAATCGCTCGGCCTCCGTACCCGCGACGTCTCCAGTCACGAACAGAATGCGTCGCGCGAGCGGCGCATTCTGCTTTTCAAGCTGCCGGTAGAACGACGGACCGTCCAGCCTCGGCATCTTCAGATCACATACGATCAGGTCATACGCGCGAACACTGACGCGCTCGAGCGCCTCCACCCCGTCGCAGGCGCGGTCGACGATGAAGCCCGCGTCCACCAGCGCTTCGGCGACCGCTGCGCCCAGGGCGATTTCGTCCTCGACGACGAGGATCGTCGAGCCGGCGGCCGACATGGGTGGCGCGAACGTGCGTTCGGGAGGCTTGGGGAGAGCCTGCGGCAGCCCGGCTTCGGTCACCGGCAATTCGATGAAGAACGATGCTCCTCCCGCCGGCTGGGACTTCATCGTCAGGCGCCCGCCGTGTTCCTGGATGATCGCGTAGGCGACGGTGAGCCCGAGGCCCGTGCCCTTTCCCACTTCCTTCGTCGTGAAGAACGGATCGAAAATCTTCTGCTGCACATCGTCCGGAACACCCGGGCCGTCGTCGTTCACCTCGAGAATGACGGCGTCGCGTTCCGGGTCGTGCCACGTGCGGAGGATGAGCGTGCCGCGTCCGTGGGCCCCGATCATGGCCTGTTCGGCGTTGATGACGAGGTTGAGCAGCACCTGCTGCATCTGGTGGGGATCGGCGAAGACCTGGGGCAGACCGGATGCGAGTGCGTCGATGATCGTGATGTTGCTCAGCCGCTGCTCGTAGGAGCGGAAGGCGAGCGTTTCACGAATGACCTGGTTCACGTCGACCATCGCGCGCGTCGTGTGGCGCTTGCGCGCGAATGTCAACAGGTTCCGGACGATTCGCGCCGCCCGCTCCGATTCCGCCAGGATCGCTTCTAGCCCACGCCGCGTCTGGTCGTCGGCGGGGCGTTGTGCGAGCCGTTCGGCCCACGTCAGGATCGTCGCAAGCGGATTGTTCAGTTCGTGCGCGACACCGGAGATGGTCTGGCCCAGTGCCGCAAGCTTCTCGGCCTGCAATAGCTGGTGGTAGAGATCGCGCGCCTGGTCTTCGAGGCGTTTGCG
>JACDBQ010000622.1 GCA_013694845.1 Acidobacteriota bacterium | reverse complement strand
TCCTCGCGCAACAGGCGACGGCTGCCCTCGATCGACTGCCGGACCTCTATCGCAGTGCATTCGTGCTGCGCGACTTGGAAGAGCTCAGCACGGCTGAAGTCGCTCAAGTGCTCGGCATAGAGCCGGCGACGGTGCGCCAACGCGTCCACCGTGCCCGATTGATGTTGCGCGGCTACCTGAGCGCGCTGGTGGGAGTGAAATCATGACGGACATCTCCTGCCAGACCGGCGTCGAGCTTTTGATGGACTACCTCGAAGGCGTGGTGCCCGAGGACATGCGCACAATTCTCGACTCGCATGTGGCCGGGTGCCCGAAGTGCACCGCCTTCGTCGCCTCGTACCTGGCGACGCCTCGCATCCTGCGTGACGCAACGGCGTCGGCCATGCCTCCTGAGCTTCAGCGATCGCTCCTCGCCTTTCTGCGGGCGCAGCGCGGCGACGGGCCACGGCAGAAGGACTGAGAGGGCGTTTACCGACGGGAACGGCGCGTCGTGCGACTCCACTCATTGCTGCTTCTGTACCACTTCGACCATCAAGTCGGTCGCTACGTAGGGTTGGAGCGCATCATCGAGGAGTCTCGCGGACGTACTACGACCGCATTCGAGCGCAGTTCGCGCGCTTGGCACGAAGGCGCGCAGCACTGTCCCTACGATTGTCCCTGTGACGCGCCAAAACAGCGCCTTCAGAGCCAACGCCAGCCAAATCGTCTGATTAGAGAAGTGACAGAAAGTGACGGATTTACGAGGAAAATCGAGGTCTCCGAGAGGCGGATTTCCGTTTAGCAAACCGCCGCCTTCAGCCTCTCGGCCACCTCACCGCACAAGCTGAGTCTAACGGAAATCAGCACTTCGGGGATCGACCTTTTGCATCGGCGCAGGCGACGGTTTTTGTGAATCCGTCTTTAAAGAAATGCTCAGGAAATCGACGCGTTTCCGGAGATCGGTGGGCACAGTGTGTTGGGCACAGTCGATCGAGGCAGTCAAATTGGGCACCAATCGACGCTTTGGAGATTCGGCCCGTGGTCTGTGCCGAGACCCGCCAAACTAAATCGCGTCGAGTGCGGTCAATGCGTTAACGGACGCTCGGATATCCCCGGCCGCGCCACCTCCTCCGAGGATCGGCCGCCCCACCAGGTCCGCCGCCTTCGGACGGCAAGGCTCAACGACGGCCGATAGGTGGCATATACTGATGTATATGCCGTCCACGGAGGTGCACGATGGAGCGACGAGCGAAGGTGTTCATGAATAACCGGAGCCAGGCGGTGCGTCTGCCGAAGGAGTTCCAGTTCGACACCGACGAAGTGTTCATTCGCAAGGAGGGTGAGAACGTGATCCTGTCGCCCCGACCGGCGGATTGGGGACCGTATCTCGACAGCGGTGCCGTCGCGTCTGACGCGTTCATGAACAACGTCGAGGATTTGCCGGTCCAGGAGCGCGAGCCCTGATGGCTCGGTACATGCTCGATACGGACACGTGCTCCTATATCATGAAGCGCTCGAGCGAGGCGGTGATCAGGCGATTGCGCGCCGTACCGGTCACCGACGTGTGCATATCGGTCATTACTAAATCCGAACTCCTCTACGGGGTCGAAGTGTCGCCGCGTCGAACCCAGGACGCCACCGCCCTCCAGGCTTTTCTTCCCCACGTCGCTGTCCTCGAGTTTCCGGACGACGCGGCTTGCCCACTACGCGCAGATTCGCGCTGACCTGAAAAAACGAGGCCAGATGATCGGCGCCAACGATCTCTTCATCGCGGCTCACGCCCGGAGCCTCGGCCTCAGACTGGTCACGAACAACATCTCCGAATTCAATCGCGTGAAAGGTCTGACGCTCGAGAATTGGACGACGCGTCCGGTTCGTCGTTCTCGAGCGACAGACGATCAGTAACCGCTGGCGACACACGAATGGCAAAGCCGACTGACGCGCGCGTGAACGATGGCGGGCGTCCGCGATTCCGGTCGATTCACGACGCGCCGCCGTTCACAGCCAAGCAAGGCCAATACCTCGCGTTCATCTAGTACTACACGAAGATTCACGGGACCCCACCGGCCGAAGCCGATTTCAGGCGGATTCTTTCGCGTGACGCCGCCGGTCGTTCATCGGATGATCAAGACGCTTCACGCGCACGGGTTCATCGACCGTGAAGCTGGCAGAGCGCGCTCAATCAGGCTTCGCCTGGCGCGAACTCGCCGCCGTTTCGCAGACGGACATGCGACTGGCGGGCACTCGCCGCGCCTCTGTGGCGGTCCTCACGGCTGGACTGGACGCAGCATGTTCTTGTAGACGTACTTTCCGATGTCGCGACCCTGCACCGCCCCTGCTTCCTGGTCGAAGCGGAAATGAATGCCTCCATACACCCGTGCGTCGTCGATATCGCGTGCGATTTCCTTGAAACTGTTATACGTCAGCGTTACGCCTACGGCCGGCGGGCTCGTCAACACGATGGAGTGCCCCCCGGCGCCGAATATCCTGCGCGCGATTTCTTCCGCGGCATAGCTCGCGCTGGCGTGGGCGGACGGATACCCCGGAAAACACGGCGTGGCAATCAAGGGTACAAATCCGGGAATTGCCGTCTCAGGGCGCCAGAACGTGTAGTGATATTTCGTCTCCATGACCGAGACGAGGGCATCGCTGATCGCCACGTTCAGCAGCGCAAAGGCGCGGGCGTTTTCTGAGAGCGATGTGCCTTCCGCCGCGGCCACTTGCCTGACGGCTGGATTCCACGTGGCGACCGCGAGCACGGCGGCGTAGAATCGGGCCCCATCCGCACGGTCGGCCGGCCGCATCACACTCGCCGAATCCCCGACCTCCATCACCTCCCGGTAGTCCTTGACATACTCGT
>JACDBQ010000598.1 GCA_013694845.1 Acidobacteriota bacterium | reverse complement strand
CCCCCGCAGACCATCGTTGGCGCCGAGCGCCAGGATGAGAATCCGGACGTCCCCTTCGAGCGCCCACTCGAGCCGGCGCCGTCCCCCCGCGCTGGTGTCACCCGAAACCCCCGCATTCAGCACCTCGAAGCCGTAGCCCTCCGCGTCAAGTTTGTTCTGGAGAATTGCCGGATAGGCCTGGTTACCGAGCAACCCCAGACCAGCGGTGAGGCTGTCCCCGAGCGCCACAATCTTTGGACGCGCGTCCCCGCTTGCGTCCGGTGACGACGAGGCGGCAGGCGCCGGAGGTTCGTCTTTAGACGTCGGTTCGTCGGTCGCGTTCCCGCGGCACCCGGCCAGGCTGGCCAGAAGACCGACGGTCAGCAACAGCGACGAGGCCCGGTGGCACTTCATGTGAGGTTTGACGTTCCAGGTCATCTCAGGATCCCGCAGGTGTTGAGCCGACATCAGGTTCTGATGCGACCTGCGCGAGCTGTTCGTCGAGCGCCTTGATCGCCGCTTCGAGCATCTGCCTGTGGGCCGGGACGGTGGCGCGGCGCAGATCTCCTTCCGCCCGTACCCGTGACAGCTGCAGCGCCTGCCGCCGTCCCTCCCGTGCCTGCTGTTCAGGTGTCATCGCAGGTCGAACAGTCTTGTCGCGTGCCGCTTCTTCCTGTTGAGCTTCTATGAACTTCGAATCGAAACCCCTCGCCATTGCTCAATTTTAGCTCGTTGCGAGCCCGCGGCGGCGGAACACCGTTTGCTCACAAGGGCATTGCATGGCCGTGGTCAAGGAAAACGTGCGGGTTGCCGCGCTCGGGGACATCCACCACGGAAAAAACGCGGTGTCGGGATCGCTGCAGCCGCTCTTCGCCCAAATCACCGAGGACGCCGACATTCTCGTGTTGTGTGGAGACTTAACGGACTACGGTCACCCGGATGAGGCGCGCGCGCTCGCGCGTGAGATCACGAGCTCCGTCAGGATCCCCTGTGTCGCGGTCCTTGGCAATCACGACTTCGAGAGCGGCCAGCAGGCCGAGATCAGCAAGATACTGAGCGATGCGGGGGTCGTGATGCTGGACGGCGACAGCACCGAGGTGCACGGCATCGGCTTCGCGGGCGTCAAGGGTTTCTGCGGCGGTTTCGGACGCCGCGCGCTGGGGCCGTGGGGCGAAGACATCATCAAACACTTCGTGCGGGAGGCTGTCGACGAGGCGCTGAAGCTCGAGTCCGCGCTGGCGCGTCTCCGGACGGAACGGCTGGTCGCGGTTCTGCACTACTCGCCCATCCAGGGGACTGTGGAAGGCGAGCCCCGCGAGATCTTCCCCTTCCTCGGGTGCAGCCGCCTCGAGGAGCCGATCGGCCGCTTCCCCGTGTCGGTCGTCTTCCACGGTCATGCACACCACGGCCAGGCCGAGGGGTGTACCGCCGCCAATGTTCCCGTCTACAACGTCTCGGCGTCGCTGATGCGCGAGATGTTCCCCGACCGCCCGTTCCGGCTGGTCGACATTGACACCAGACCCGCCCAGTCGCGGTCGGATGCGGTCAACCGCCGCGCCGGCAGCGACCGTCGCGGCGTCGATCGAATAGAGGTAACGAAGTGATTCTGACCGCGTTGACATTGGTGGCCGTCTTTGGCGTTACGCAGGCACCACCTCCGCCACCCACTCGCCAGGCGCCGCCCCAGACGAAGACGAAGGTCAACGCACTGGCCGTCCAGGTTGCGCTCGACCGCGCTGGTTTCTCGCCGGGCGCGCTCGACGGGCGCGCCGGGGCCAACACCAACAAGGCCCTCGAGGCCTACCGTGCCGCCAACGGCGCCGAGCCGCCCGCGATCGAGGCCCTCAGCAAGTACAGCGTCACCGACGCAGACGTGGCCGGTCCGTTCGAGACCGATATTCCCTCAGACCTTGTCGAACAGTCGAAATTGAAGTCGCTCGGCTATCGCACGCTGCTCGAGGCGCTGGCCGAGCGGTATCACGCGACACCGGCGTTGCTGCAGCGTCTCAATCCAAAGGCGACGTTCGACGCGGGGGAAGAGATCACAGTGCCGAACGTCGATCCGATGCTGCTGCCAGCCACACCGCCCACGCAGGAGGCCAAAGCGACCGCGGCAGAGAAAAAGGCACAGGCGCAGGCTGCGCAGGAACAGGTCAAGGCGAAGCCGGACGTCACGGTCACCGTGTCGAAGGACCAGTCCGCGCTGACCGTAACCGACGCCGCGGGCAAAGTCATGATGTATGCACCCGTCACGACCGGCAGTGACAATGATCCGCTGCCGATCGGGGACTGGAAGGTGAACGGCGTCAGTCTCAATCCATCCTTCCGCTACAATCCGGATCTCTTCTGGGACGCCGATCCAGCCCACACCAAGGCGATGATCCCGGCCGGGCCGAATAATCCGGTCGGGCTCGTATGGGTGGACATCTCGAAGGAGCACTACGGCATACATGGCTCGCCGGAGCCGGCGAACATTGGCCGGTCCGAGTCCCATGGCTGCGTCCGCCTGACGAATTGGGACGCGCTTCGGCTTGCGGCGATGGTGAAACCCGGAACACCCGTGGTCTTCCAGCAATAGACCTGTGTTCTCGAGGCCCGTGCTCTCGCCCGATCGGAAGAGGAACGCTCGGCTCCTCGCGCTAGGTGCCCTCTGGGGCTTCCTGGCCGGCGCGCTGTCGGTCGCCGCCATTGTCTGGAGGGCGGCCCCGTCCGAGACCTGGCTCGGGGCGGGCGCGCGATTCCTGGCCGACCGCCAGGCCTCGGTCGATCGCTGGGATCGCGGGCCGGTGGACGACGACGCGCCGGTCCTCGAGACAAAGGTCGGAACCGTCGGATCGAAAGACGGGCCCCGGCCCACCCCGTCCATCAGCGCGCCGGCTGGCGCGGATCTCGAAGACCGCCAGTTCGTCATGCCGGTGGAAGGGCTCACGCCCGAGAAACTGGTGCGATCGTTCGAGGACACCCGCGGCGCGCGGCGACATGAAGCCATCGACATCCTGGCGCCGACCGGCACACCGGTGAAGGCGATCGAAGGCGGCCGCATCGCGCGGCTGTTCAACAGCAAAGCCGGGGGCATCACGATCTACCAGTTCGATCCAAGCGAGCGGTACTGCTACTACTACGCGCACCTGGATCGCTACGCCGACGGTCTTCGCGAAAATGACGTCGTCCGGACAGGGCAGGTCATCGGCTACGTCGGGGTGTCGGGGAACGCCCCCAAGGACACCCCTCACCTGCACTTCGCCATCTTCCGCCTGACCGACCAGAAACGCTGGTGGGAAGGCAGTCCGATCGACCCCTACGACGTCTTGCGGTAACGTTCCAACCTTCTTCGGGTCCGAGCCCGTCCAAGCTTGTGCAGGAAAGGAGCTTGCGCACGGCACTCACACTGCTGCAGGTTGATACTCCGCTGACGGCCAGACCAGCAACCGACCGGATGGACGACGTGGCGCTGGCCGCAGCGGGCGACGTGCGCGCGTTCGAGCGCCTCTACAGGGCCCATCTCCCTCGGGTGCACGGTCTGGTCCGACGGATGACTGCCGGCCGGGACGCCGACGAGTTGACCCAGGACGTCTTCGTCCGCCTCTGGCAGAAGCTCTCGAGCTTTCGGGGTGAGTCCGCTTTCAGCACCTGGCTCCACCGGCTCGCCGCGAACGTGGTCATCGAGCGCTTCCGGACCGATACCACCAGGCGTCAGCGGCACGTCGACGGCGAAGGCATCTTCGAGAGCCTGCCCGGGGCCCGAAGCTCCGGCGACCTCGCGATGGACCTCGAAACGGCGCTCGAGAAACTTCCCGACGGTGCGCGCGAGATCTTCGTGCTTCACGACGTCGAAGGCTACAAGCACCAGGAGATCGCCGACCTGCTGGAGATCTCGGCCGGCACCTCGAAGGCCCAGCTTCACCGCGCGCGCATGATCCTGCGCAGGCATCTGCGCCCTGCCTCGGCATAGCCAGTGCTCGGATAGGCCCGGTCTCGGCATAGGAAACGACATGAGCCACCCGCATGACCACGTCACAGAGCAGCTGTCCGAGTATCTCGACGGCGAGTTGCCGGTATCGGCGCGCGAGTCGGTCGATGCCCATCTGTCGGGCTGCGCCGAGTGCCGCAGGCTGATCGAGGATCTGGGCTCGATCGTCGCTGCCGCCACCACCCTGCCCGACACGCTCCCGGACCGTGACCTCTGGGCTGGAGTCGCACAGCGCATCGGGGCCACCCGGGCGACGGTGACACCGTTCACACCACCGGTGCGGCGGCGCTTCAGCTTTTCGGTTCTGCAGCTCGCTGCCGCCGGGATCCTGCTGATGCTGATGTCCGGAGGCCTGGTTTATCTGGCGCGACCTCACGACGATCGCGGCGCCAGCGGCGTGACGAGAGCTGAGCCTTCCGCCGCCGCGGGTGACGCGCTCACGGTCAGCGTAGCCAATGCGCAGTACGACGGCGCGGTCGCGGATCTCGAGCGACGATTGAAAGCCGGCCGCGGGGAGCTCGATCCCGAAACCGTGCGCGTGCTCGAACAGAACCTGGGGGCGATCGATACGGCGATCGAGCAGTGCCGGCGCGCACTCGAGGCGGACCCCGCAAATGCGTATTTGACAAACCACCTCGTGTCGGCCCGGCAGCGAAAAATTGCCCTGCTCCGCCGGGCGACCGCCCTGACGACAGGATCCTGATGATGTGTGGAGCAGCAGTGATATTCGCCGCGGCGTTGGCCGTGTTCCCGCAGCAAGGGCGGGAAGCCCGGACGCCGACCACCGACGAGACGGTCGCCGTCGCGCGCGGCGCGCGGCTGACCGTGGAGAACTTCGCCGGTGAGGTCGTGATCAAAGCCTGGGAGCGTGATTCGCTGCGCGTGCAGGCACGGCACGATTCCCGCGCGAAAGTGAACATCCGCACGACGGCCGCCGGTGTCGCCATTCGTACCGACAACCAGGCCCGCGGGTCGGTGGACTACGAGATCTCGGCGCCCGCCTGGATGGCGATCAAGGTGGTCGGGACCTATAACTTCATCACCGTGGAAGGATCGCAGAGCGAAGTCTCTGCCGAGACAACCCGCGGCGACGTCGTCATCAAGGGTGGCACCGGGTCGATCGTCGCCAGATCGATCCAGGGAGAAGTGATTGTCGAAGGGGTGCGCGGACGCCTGACGGCGAGCTCCATCAACGAAGGGGTCCGGATCACCGGTGCGTCCGGCGACATCTCGGCGGAGTCGACCAATGGCGACATCACGCTGACCCAGATCAAGTCGCAGAACGTCGAGGTCAGCACCATCAACGGGGACGTCCAATTCGACGGGCAGCTCACCGATCGCGGCCGCTATCGATTCACCACGCAC
>JACDBQ010000583.1 GCA_013694845.1 Acidobacteriota bacterium | reverse complement strand
GTATTGGAATGACGTCACGATGCCGAAATTTCCGCCGCCGCCGCGCAGGGCCCAGAACAGGTCCGCGTGCTCGGTTGAGCTCGCGTGGACGAGCTCACCGTTTGCGAGAACGACGTCGGCCCTCAGCAGGTTGTCCACCGTCATCCCGAACTTGCCTTCGAGCCAGCCGAAGCCGCCGCCGAGTGTCAGCCCCGCGATTCCGGTATCACCGACTGTGCCGCCGGTCGTCGCGAGGCCGAACGCCTGCGTTGCGCGATCGAAGTCCTGCCACCGGACCCCGGGCTCGGCACTGGCGGTCTTCGCGACAGCATCCACCTTGATGGCCTTCATGTCGCTGAAGTCGATCACGATCCCGTCGTCGCACGTGCTGCGGCCGGCGATGTTGTGGGCGCCTCCTCGAACTGCGACAGGCAGATTGTTGCCGCGGGCGAAGGTGACCGCCACGATCACATCGTCGGCGTGGCGCGGTCGCGCGATCAATGCCGGACGCTTGTCGATCAGCGCGTTCCAGACCCGCCGCGCGTGGTCGTACCGATAGTCGTCGGGCGTGATCACATCGCCCTGGTGGGCCTCCCGGAACTGCTGGACCGCCTTGGGATCGATCGTCATGGGCTGGTGATTCCTCGTCAATCGTATGGATGAAAGAGGTCGATCGAAGATTCTATCGTGTTCGGCGCGGGCGGATGGCGAGCTCGCTTGGGAACTACAATCGTCCGAGGATGCTGACCCTTCTATTCACAATGTTGCTTCTCGCGGTCGATCCCGGCGACGCGCAGCAGGTCCCCAGCCCTTCTGACCTCGTGATCGAGGGGACGATCACCGCCGCCGATCGGCTTGCCTGGCTCGAGCGACGATTCACCGTTCCCGCCGGCACCGGACGGATCGAGGTCGACACCAGCTTCACCCATGGCGATCAGGGGACGGCACTCGAGTTCGGCATCTATGATCCGCTGCGGTTCCGCGGCGCAAGCCGCTTCAGCAAGAAGAGTTTTTTCATCAGCCGGACGTCGGCGAGTCCCTCGTATCATCCCGGCGATCTGCCCGCGGGGGAGTGGCGGCTGTTGATCGGCGTCCCGACGATCCGGGACGGCATCGAGTCCGAGTACCGCATCGTCGTCCGCCTGACGAAGGATGGCCCGATGCCCTCGCCGCTGTCCGTGCCGCCGGCAAGCGCCGCCAGCGGTTCGAAATGGTATCAGGGAGATCTGCACACGCACACCGTGCACAGCGATGGCTTCGGTTGCGCCAACGGAACCGGGGGAAGTGGACCATGCGCCGTGCACCAGGTGATCGACGCGGCCGCTCGCCTCGGGTTGGACTTCGTCGCCGTCACCGATCACAACACCACCAGTCACCATAACGACCTGGCCGGGCTGCAGCTGCAGCGCGATCATCTTCTTCTGCTACGGGGCCAGGAAGTGACGACGTTTTACGGTCACGCGAACGTGTATGGCACGAGCGAGATCATCGACTTCCGCATCGGGCATCCCGGTGTGACCGCCAGGGAAGTCTTCAGCCAGGTGCGCCGACACGGCGGGCTGCTGTCGATCAATCATCCGGCGAGAGAGACGGGTGAGAAGTGCACCGGGTGCGGATGGACCGCCCCGGACACGCCGTGGGATGAGCTCGAGATGATGGAAGTGGTGAACGGCGTCACCGTCAATGGACCGACTGCCGGGGAACCGTTCTGGCACGCACGGCTCAACGAGGGACGCCGGATCACGGGAGTCGGAGGCAGCGACGATCACGGCGCCTCGACGCGCGCGGGCTCAGCGGTCGGAATTCCAACCACTGTGATCTTCTCGCGGGCGTTGACCGAAACGGGACTGCTCGAAGGCATCCGCGCCGGCCGCGTCTACATCAAAGTGCGAGGTCCCCAGGGACCTGACGTGCGGTTCACCGTGCCCGAGCTCATGGCATCGATGGGCGATAGCGTGAAGTTGCAGGCAGGCAGCAAGCCGGTTGCCTTCCGGGTGACGGCCATAGGGGCGGCGGGACAGTACGTGGACGTCATCTGCAACGGCAAGGTCATCGAAAAGGCTGTTTCCGGCCCCCTGGTTTCAAATGACGTCACCCTCGACTTGAGCGTCGACGTCAGATCCGGCGACTGGGTGCGCATCAACGTCCGCGACGCTGCTGGCGTCACGGTCATCACCAATCCCATTTATTTTCGGTAGGCGGTCCGATACGGATACTCGCCAGGTTACGGACCCCTGCGCGGAAGGGTGCGCCCGGGCGCGCTTGCGGGTCATGTGCGGTGGACCGAAATGGCTCCCCCGCGACACTCATCGCGGCAACCCTTCCGCCTCGCCCGTAGCTATTGCTTGAGGTACTTACGCGCCCACTGCTGGGCGAATGCGGTATTTATGCTGTGGGCGGTCGCGGCCATCACCTTTCGGTAGTAATCGGTCGCTTTCGGTGCATCCCCCTTCTTCTCATAGGCTCTGGCGATCAGCCCGAGCACGAAGCTGTCAGCGAGGTTCGCTTTCTCCAGCTCCGCGATGGCCGCGTCGTAGTCACCGGCCTCGAGCGCTATGTAGCCGAGTAGGTATTGATACTGGGGTCGCTCCCCGTCGTTCTCCCCTTTATCCAGTAGCGCCTTGAGCGAAGCTGCGTGCTGGCGCGCGTCGGCGGCGTTGCCCCGGCGTGCGGCGATCCGGCCTTGCGCATGGAGCCAGCGCATCTGCCACAAGTCCGTCTGCGCCGGCGTGAGATCCTTGATCTGTTTCGACGTTTCATAGCCGGTCCGATACCATCTGTCGGCGTTCGCCAGGTCCCCCGACTCGAGATACACACGGGCCATCGCATTCGCCGTTCCGGTGGCGGCGTTCGCGTTGCCTGTGGCCATCCTTTCCTTGAAGCCCTGCTCATAGAACTTCGCTGCGTCAGCGGCCCTGGATTCGAACGCGTACGACACCGCCATGGCATTCAGCGCCTGGGCCTTAGCATCCGGGCGTGCCAGCTCGATCGCCGTTGTGAAGTGCTTGCGCGCCTCGGCGTGCTGGCCGGTCACGTCGAGCGTTCGTCCGGCCCCGAGATGCGCGTCAATGAGCTTCGGATCGGCAGCGAGCGCCTTCCTGTACAGCGCCAGCGCCTCCTCCAGCTTGCCGTCTGTCACAAGCTGTTCTGCCTCTTTGATAGTGGGATTCTGCGGCGGCGCGGCCTGCGCCGGCGGCGGCGGCGCGGGGTTCTGCGGGACAGCGGCACCTCCCGTCAACGTCAGGAGCAATACCCCGGTCAGGGTTGCGAGCGGCGGTCGAAGCGTGAGGGTCATGAGGGGGATTATAGTGTCAGGGAGGCTGTTGGCTTCAGGCTTTGGGTTCAGGCTTTGGGCTTCAGGCTCTCGGCTCCAGACTTTCGCCGTGACGACGCCTGCCCAAAGCCCAAAGCCCAAAGCCCCCCTCAGTGCCGGATCGCGACCTTCATCGCGCCGCCGGATCGCAACAGCTCCAGCGCTTCCAAGATCCGATCGAGCGGCATGATCGCCGAGATCAGCGATGACGGCTTGATCACGCCGCGTTCCAGGATCGCGATCGCCCGGGGAAACGTGTTCACTCCCACGTAGCTTCCGTAGACGGTCAGCTCGTTGCGGGTGATCGTGTTCTGCCGGACGGCGGGGCGGGCGTGGCTGTTCATGCCGAACAGCGAGATGCGTCCGCCGGTCCGGACGACGTCGAGCGCCGCGTCGAGCTGGCTGCCGACGCAGTCGACCACGATGTCGGCGCCGTCTGGCGCAAGGGCTCGGACCGTTTCCGCCATCGGCTGGCGACCGGGATTGATGGTCTTCGTGATGCCCGCGGCGTGCAGCACGTCGAGCCGCGCTTCCGACATATCGGACACGATCACAGTCGCGCCGCCGGCCACGAACAACAGCGCGTGCAAGGCACCCGTCGGTCCGCCGCCGATGACCAGTACGGTTTCACCCGGCAAGGCCTTGACCGTGTCGACG
>JACDBQ010000514.1 GCA_013694845.1 Acidobacteriota bacterium | reverse complement strand
GCACGCATCGACGGCATGCGTGCGGAAGGCGCGACCGTCGTCGATGTCGACGGCAGCTACGAAGAGGCCGTCCGCCGCGCGGCCGCATTCGGCGCGGAGACTGAGAGCTGCGTCGTGTCCGACACCTCGTGGGATGACTACACGCAGATCCCGCGCTGGATCATGGCCGGTTACACCCACATCCTCGAAGAGGTTGCGTCGCAATGGGGTGCTCCTCCAACTTTGGTGATCGTGCAGGGTGGGGTCGGCGGCCTGGTGTGCGCCGCGGCGAGCTGGTTCGCTTCTCGCTTCGGCGGAGGGCGTCCATATTTCATCGCCGTGGAACCTGACGAAGCGGCCTGCCTGCTCGCGTCGGCGCAGGCACGGCATCCGGTGACCATCACTTCGAGTCTCGAGACCATCATGTCCGGCCTACGATGCGCCGAGCCCTCGCCACTGGCCTGGCCGACCATCGCCGCGGGGGTGGACGCCTTCCTCACCGTTCCCGATTCGCTCGTTCTCGAGATGATGCGCACCCTGGCTGGCGCCCCAGGCGGTGAACGGCTCGAGGCCGGACCGTCAGGCGCGTGCGGGATGGCGGGACTGGCCGCGATCGCGCGGGCACCAGAGCTCGAAGGGCTGCGGTCCGCGGCGAGATTGGACCGATTCACTCGCGCGCTCGTCATCGTCACCGAAGGGCCGTGAGATAATCGAGGGATGCCCCGCACAAAAGAGCCCGAGACCTGGGGCCGATCCACTGTCCGCACGGCCTGTCCGCTCGACTGCCCCGATTCCTGCACTCTCGAGGTCACCGTAGAGAAAGCACGCATCGTCAAGATGGACGGCGGCGACGCGAACCCCGCCACGCGCAATTACATCTGCGCCAAGGTTCGCCGTTTCCCAGAGCGAGTTTACGGTGAAGATCGTCTGCTCTACCCGGCGATCCGCAAGGGCGCGAAAGGCCAGGGGACCTATACCCGAGTATCCTGGGGTGAGGCGCTCGACCACATCGCGGCGCGCATGCGCGAGATCCGGGAGCAGCACACGGCCGAAGCGATCCTGCCCTTCTGTTACGGTGGCTCCAATGGTTTGCTGACCCAGGACACGAACGACGCGGCCCTGTTCCGCGCGTTCGGCGCGTCGCGACTTGCGCGCACGGTGTGCGCAGCACCGACGGGAGCGGCCAACCAGGCGCTGTACGGCAAGATGCCGGGGGTCACCTACCAGGACTACGTGCACGCCAGGCTGATCGTTCTATGGGGCGTCAACCCCTCGGCATCAGGCATCCACCTCGTGCCTTTCTTGAAAGAGGCCCGAGAAGCGGGCGCCAAGCTGGTCGTCATCGATCCTCGCGCAACTTCGCTTGCGAGGCAGGCGGATCTGCACATCACGACCAGACCCGGCACGGATCTCCCGCTCGCGCTGGCAATCCACCGGCATCTGTTCGAGAACGGCCATGCGGACCAGGCGTTCATCGAGGCGCACACGACCGGGGCCGAGCAGCTGCGCAGCCGCGCCGCCGAGTGGACGTTCGAGCGGGCAGCGGACATCTGCGGCGTGGATGCCGCCACGGTCCGGCAACTCGCGGACATGTACGTCGCCGCCCGGCCCGCCCTGATTCGATGCGGGTGGGGACTCGAGCGCAATCGCAACGGCGGCAGCGCGGCCGCCGCAGTCATGGCCTTGCCGGCGGTCGCAGGAAAGTTCGGCATCCGTGGCGGCGGGTTCTCGATGAGCAACTCCTCGGCGTGGGGGATCAAGGCCGCGGCGTGGATGGACGAGACCCCGGAACCGCAGACCCGCCTCGTCAACATGAACCATCTCGGGCGCGCACTGACCGAGTACGACTCGCCACCGGTGAAGATGCTGTTCGTCTACAACTGCAATCCGGTCGCGACGATGCCCGATCAGCACCGCGTCCTCGAAGGCCTCAAGCGGGAAGACCTCTTCACGGTGGTCTACGAGCAGGTCTTCACCGACACCTGCCGCTATGCGGATGTCGTGCTGCCGGCGACGACATTCGTCGAGAACTACGACATCGCCAAGGGTTACGGTCCGATCTCGCTCCAACTGGTGCAGCGCGTGATCGAACCGGTCGGCGAGGCTCGGCCAAACGCCGAAGTCTTCTCTGAGCTTGCGGAACGCCTGGGAGTCGGCGCGGCAGAAGAGGAGACCGACACGCTCCTGCGCATCATCTCCAAACTCCCGCCGGGGATCGGCGCGGAATTGTCGGCGAGCGGGATCGCCGCTCCACCGTTTGAAGGCGCGCCGGTCCAGTTCGTCGACGTGTTTCCACTCACGCCTGACCGGAAGGTCAACCTGTTCCCGGAGACGCTGGATCACGGCGCCCCGGCAGGGATGTATGGTTACCGGGCGGACCCGGCCACCGACGAGTATCCGCTCGCCCTGATCTCGCCTGCGAGCGAGAAGACGGTCTCGTCCACGCTGGGAGAGCTGAGGGAGCGGGCGGCCGTGCTCCAGATGAACCCCACCGATGCAGCGGCGCGCGGGCTCTCGACCGACGACCCGGTGCGGGTGTTCAACGCGCTGGGGGAAGTCCACTGTCCGGTCGGGCTGAACAAGGACATCCGGCCCGGGACGGTCGCTTTATCGAAGGGGCTGTGGCGAAAGAGCACCTACAACGGCTTCACGTCCAATGCGCTCGTGCCCGACACGCTGACGGACCTGGGCGGCGGCGCCTGCTTCAACGACGCACGGGTGCAGGTCGCGTCGTTGGGGCGGCACTGAAACACGTGCGATGTGCGACGTGCCACGTGCCACGTGCCACGTGCTTATGTGCGACGGAGAGCACGTGGCACGTCGCACGCCGCACGTCCCTAAACTAATAGCTGAAAAAGAAAATTAGGTCGATCCCGGCGCGCTCGACGCGGCGCTGGGTGATCCGGTTCGCGGAGCCGCTGGTCTGCGGCGCGGCGGTGCCTTCCAGGCGGAGGAAGCGCGCCAGCTGATACTCGATCATGAACTCCGAGACGGTGCGCTCGCCGAACTGCTGGCGCAACCGGAGGAAAGCGCGGTCGCCCACCTGCTGACCCAGGGTAATGCCGGCTCCGAAGTCCCCCTCCTCCGTCGTGGTCGTGATCTCGAACAGGTCGAGATCGAGAGCGCGGCCGATCGATTCGCCGAGCGGTGCGGCGATGAAGCCGGTGGCAATCCCTCCCGCCGTCGCCGCGAGCGACGATCGCTCGCCCGTGCCCAGCTCGTTCACCGGACGATTGAACACGATCAGCGCAAGGATGTCGCTCTCGTCGAGCGGCGGGTTGCTGGTGAGCTCCAGTTCGGGCGCCTGCGCGGTGCCGGTGACATGGATGCGCGCCTCGACGCCCGTGTTCGGGATGATCCGGGTCGCCCTGATGTCGAGGAACGGGTTGATCTCGTTCTCCCCGACAAAGCGGATCTGGCCGTCACGCTGCAGGTCGAATCGGCGCCCCTGGAATTCGTAAGTGCCGCGGACGGTCCGGACGGTCCCGACCAGCCGGACCTGGTCACCGGGCACCTTGCGTACCTGCATGTCGCCGCCGATGGTGATGTTGATGTCGCCGAGGGCCGCGCTCGTGGGGCCGCCCGGCCGGATGCCCTTGCCGCGCAACACCACGTTGTCCGGCATGACCAGGTTGATGTCGAGCGCAAGCGCATCGAACAAGCCGCCCGAAGGCGCGGGCTCCGGTGCCGGCTTCGGGATGGCGACGGGCGGCGGGGCGGATCCTGCTGCCCTCTGGAGGGCGGCTTTCGTCGCCTCCTCGGCGCTCCCGCTGCCGTCGACACTCCTCTCAGCGGACACGACCTCGGGTATCGACTCGGTGGCGTACGGATCGTAGAAGAACGTGAGCAGGCGATCCACCTCGATCCGTCCGGCCTCGATCCTCACCTGCCCTTCGATTTTTGGACGGCGAAGCTCGCCGGTGACGCGGATCGACGAATCGATCCCCACGTCACCGACCTCGTTGTCGATGATCTCGAAGTCGTCGGAATCGAGCCGGATGTTGACGGCGCCGAGCGACTTCTCGTGGACCGCGAGCTCGCCTGAAATGTTGAGCGCTGCCCCATTCTCGTCGAGGATCCGGAAGCTTTGAATCTTGACGAGGTCCGGCGTCAGATCGATGCGGGTATTGAGGCCGGTGTAGGACACGCCCCCGAGGGGGATCCCGAACGCGCCATTCCGAATGTCGACGTGCCCCTGCACGTGTGGATCGGCGCCCGATCCGCTCACCCGCACATCCGCTTCCAGCGTCCCGGCAACGTTGGCGACCTGGTTGGTGAAGCCCTGCACGATGCCCAGGCCGAGTGCGGTCGACTTGATATGAAGATCGATCTCGTCTCCAGCCGCAGCGGCGACGTGCGCCGTGCCCTCAGTTCGCTGAAACAGAGACATGGGCGCCGAGCCGGTGACGGTGATCTTCTCCGCAGGAGTCTGGGTCAGGGTCGCGTCTACCGTCGCACGCCGGCCAACGTAGTCGACATCCGCGATCAGTGACTCATACTTGTAGGTCTGGAAGCCGCCGTTGTGAATCTCGACGTGGCCGTCGACCGCGGGCGCCTCCGCGGTGCCGGTGACCTTCGCGTTCGCGTTCAGCTTCCCGG
>JACDBQ010000502.1 GCA_013694845.1 Acidobacteriota bacterium | reverse complement strand
GCTCAGCCCTGACGCGTTCACGGCACTGAAATGGTAGGAGACGTTGAAGCAGGGTCGTTCGCGAACGACCCCTGCAGTGACCACTGATGCTGCTGCTCATTCCGTTTCTCCCGTTCCTCGGCTTCGTCGTCAACGCCTTTTTCGGACGGAAGCTGCCGAAGTCGATCTCCGGCGGGATCGCGTGCGCGGCGATCATCGCGTCCTTCGGCCTGTCGGCCGCGGCGGTGTGGACCGTTGTCAGCTCGCACCATGCCATCGAGCAGACGGCCTTCAACTGGATCTCGTCGGGTGACCTCGACGTCCCGTTCACCTTCCGCCTCGACAATCTGTCGTCGCTGATGATCCTCGTGATCACCGGGATCGGCTCGCTGATCCACATCTACTCCACCGGGTACATGCACGAGGAGCCCGATGCCGAGTACGCGCGCTACTTCTCCTATCTGAATCTCTTTGCGGCGTTCATGCTGGTGCTCGTGCTGGGCGCCAGCTTCCCGGTCATGTTCGTCGGCTGGGAAGGGGTGGGATTGTGTTCTTACCTGCTGATCGGGTTCTGGTATCGCAAGCATTCGGCCGCGGATGCCGGCAAGAAGGCGTTCGTCGTCAACCGGATCGGCGACTTCGGGTTCATCCTGGGGATGCTGATCCTGTTCGTGACGTTCGGCACCCTCGATTTCCAGGCGGTCGCGGCCGCCGCTGCGTCGACCTACGCGCCTGAGACGGCCGGCATCGGCGTGATCACCGCGGCCACCCTGCTGCTGTTCCTCGGGGCGGCCGGCAAGTCGGCGCAGATCCCGCTGTACGTCTGGCTGCCGGACGCGATGGAAGGTCCGACGCCGGTGTCGGCGCTGATCCACGCCGCCACCATGGTGACGGCCGGCGTCTACATGATCGGCCGGTGTGCCGTGCTCTTCTCGCTCGCGCCCACCACGCTCGCGGTGGTGGCCGCCATCGGTACGGCGACGGCGTTGATGGCCGGCACCATCGGGCTGGTGCAGAACGACATCAAGCGGGTGCTGGCGTACTCGACAGTCTCGCAGCTCGGATACATGTTCCTGGCGATGGGTGTCGGGGCCTACGGCGCCGGTATCTTCCATCTCTACACCCACGCGTTCTTCAAGGCCCTGCTGTTCCTGGGATCCGGCGCGGTGATCCACGCGCTGCACGGCGAACAGGATCTCCGCAACATGGGCGGGCTGAAGAAACACCTGCCGATCACCTACTGGACGTTTCTGATCGGGGCGCTGGCGATCTCGGGCTTTCCCGGGTTGGCGGGCTTCTTCAGCAAGGACGAGATTCTGTGGCTGACGTATTCGGCGGAGCGGCCGAACTTTCACCGGCTTTTGTATCTCGTGGGGATCGTCACGTCGCTCTTGACGGCCACGTATATGTTCCGGCTGGTCTACCTCGCGTTCCACGGCGAGCGTCGCGAGGGTGCGCACCGGAGCGCCCATCCCGAAGAGGAGGAGCCTGTTGCTCACGCGAAACCGGCCGTCGCCCATCACGAGGTCGCACATGGCACGCCGCACGTCGCACATGGCACGTCGCACGGACCCACCAGCGCCCAGCACGGTAGCCGCCTGCATGACGCGCCCCCCTCGATGGCGTTTGCCCTGATCGTGCTCGCGATTGGCTCGATCGTCGCCGGATATATCGGTGTCCCGCACGCGATCTGGGGCAACAACTGGATCGAGACGTTCCTGCACCCGGTCTTCCTCGCGCCGGGTGCGCCGCACGAAGCGGTCGCGGCGATTCACCACGATGCCTCCACAGAGTTGATGCTGATGGGGCTTTCGAGCGGCCTGGCTCTCGCCGGCATCGGGATCGCCTGGTACTTCTGGCGGCGCAACCTGGCCGCGGCTGACGCCTGGTCGAAGCGATTCGGCGGGATCTACACCCTGCTGTTGAACAAGTACTACGTTGACGAAATCTACAACGCCGCCATCGTGCAGCCGATCAAGATCATCTCGACCGGTGGTCTGTGGAAAGGCGTGGACGCCGGCGGCATCGACGGGGCGGTCAACGGCGTCGGGCTCGGGGTCCGCGCCGGCAGCGGCGCGCTGCGCCGGCTGCAGACCGGATCGATCCGCGCCTACGCCGCGTCCCTGTTCCTCGGGGCCGTCGTGATCCTCGGGTATTACTTGTGGCTGTAAGGGACGTGCGACGTGCGACGTGCGACGGGCGGCGTGCGGGGTGTGACGGGCGGCGTGCGACGTGCGACGGGCGGCGTGCGACGGGCGACGGGCGACGGAGAGCCCCTTCGAACCGAGAACCCCTGGAACCCTTTGGAACCCCCTGGAACCTCGTGGAACCCAGTCCGCCCAGATGATGCTCTCATTGATCGTTTTTCTCCCCGTAGTCGGAGCATTGGTGGTCCTGCTGGCCGGCGGGCGCGGCGATCGCCACGATCGCGAGCCGCTGGTGCGCAATATCGCGTTGGTGTTCTCGCTGGCGACGTTTGCGGCGACGCTGTGGCTCTGGTCGCGGTTCGACGCAACGAGCCCCGACTACCAGTTCGTGGAGCAGTACTCGTGGATCCCTGCTTTCGGGATTCAATACTTCATCGGCGTCGATGGCATCAGTCTGCTGCTGATCGTCCTGACCGGATTTCTGACGCCGCTCGCCCTGCTGTCGTCGTGGGAGTCGGTGCACAAGAGCGTCAAGAACTTCTCGTTCTTCATCCTCGCGCTCGAAACCGCCATGCTCGGGGTGTTCGTCTCGGTCGACCTGTTCCTGTTCTACGTGTTCTGGGACGCGATGCTCATTCCGATGTACTTCCTCATCGGGATCTGGGGCTACGACCGGCGCGTCTACGCCGCGGTGAAGTTCATCCTCTACACGATGGCCGGCAGCGTCCTGATGCTGATCGCGATCATCGGCCTCGCCTGGGCCTACGCCGCCGTGAACGGCACGCCCAGCTTCAGCCTCATCGATCTCTACAACATCGAACTGCCGCGGCGCACCGAGTTCCTGATGTTCCTGGCCTTCGCCCTGGCCTTCGCGATCAAGGTGCCGCTCTTCCCGTTCCACACCTGGCTGCCTGACGCGCACGTCGAGGCGCCGACCGCCGGCTCGATCATCCTGGCGGGCGTGATGCTGAAGATGGGCACCTATGGGCTGCTGCGTTTCGCTTTTCCGTTGTTCCCGACGGCCGCGCTGTATTTCGCGCCGTGGCTCGGGGTGCTCGCGGTCGTCGGCATCATCTACGGTGCGCTGGTCGCCATGGTGCAGCCCGACATGAAGAAGCTGGTCGCCTACTCGTCGGTGAGCCACCTGGGGTTCGTCGTGCTCGGCCTGGCCGCCATGAACATCCAGGGGGTGCAGGGCGCCGTCTACCAGATGCTCAACCACGGCGTCAGCACCGGCGGTCTGTTCATGATCGTCGGCATGCTGTCTGACCGTCGGCACACCCGGCTGATCGCGGAGTTCGGCGGGCTCAAGGCGGTCATGCCCCGCCTCGTCGCCGCGTTCCTGGTCATTACCCTCGCATCGATCGCGCTGCCGCTCACCAACGGCTTCGTCGGCGAGTTCCTGATCCTGGTCGGCGCCTTCAAATGGAGCACGACGCTGGCGGCATTCGCCGCTTCCGGCGTCATTCTGTCGGCCGTCTACATGCTCTGGATGTTCCAGCGGGTGAACTACGGTCCGATCACCAACGACAGGAATCGCGCCTTGCCGGACCTCAGCCCGCGCGAGTGGGTGCTGATGGTGCCGACCGTCGCCATGTGCCTGTTCATGGGTGTCTTCCCCAACGTCTTTCTGCGCCCCATGGAAGCATCCATCAACAAAGTGATCGATCGCGTGCACAGCCGCCAGGCGGCGGTCGTGAACGCTCCCCCCGCATCCCGCACCCCGGAGCCCGCATCCCGGGAAACATCCACCAATGACTGAGTACGCCGCCATCATCCCGATTACGATCGTCGCCCTTTCGGCCATCGCGGCGATGATCGCCGAGGCGATCCGCCGGCCGGGCGAACGCATGCCGATCGCCGGGTTCGGCCTCATCGGCGCCGGCGGCGCCGCCCTCGCGTCCGTGTTCCTCTGGAACAGCGATGCGCAGAGCTTCGGGGTCATCCGCTCCGACAACTTCGCGCTGTTCATCAACATCGTGCTCTGCATCGTCGGCGTCCTGACGATGCTGTTTTCGCATGAGACCGTCGAGCGGGAAGAGATTCCCGCCGGCGAGTACTACGCACTGACGCTGTTTGCCCTGTGCGGGATGATGATGATGGCCGCCGCCACCGACCTGCTGGTGATCTTCGTGGCGCTCGAGATCCTCTCCCTCTCGGTCTACGTGCTGACCGGGATCCGCCGGGCGAGCGCCGCCGGAGCCGAAGCCGCATTCAAGTATTTCCTGCTGGGCGGGTTTTCGAGTGCGTTCTTCCTGTATGGGATCGCGTTCGCGTTCGCGCTTTCCGGGTCGACGAGGCTGGAGCAGATCAGCGTGGCCCTCTCGTCGCAGACGTCCGGCGCGCCACCGACGGTCGCGCTCCTGGCCGTCGGGTTGCTGGCGGTCGGCTTCTGCTTCAAGATCTCCGCCGTGCCGTTTCACATGTGGACGCCGGATGCCTACGAGGGCGCGCCCACGATCGTCACCGCGTTCATGTCGACCGGCGTCAAGGCGGCGGCGTTCGCGGCATTCCTCCGCGTCTTCCTGTCGCCGCTCGAGCCCCTCCAGGCACAGTGGATTCCGGTGCTGTCGGTCATTGCGGCCCTCACCATGATCCTCGGCACGGTCGTCGGCGTGGCGCAGACCAACGTGAAGCGCATGCTCGCCTACTCGAGCATCGCGCACGCGGGTTACCTGATGCTGGGCATCATCGCCGCGAACAGCACCGGCAAAGCCGCTGTGCTGTTCTATCTGCTCACTTACGCGGTCTCGAACCTCGGGGCGCTGGGGATCGTGGCGTTGATGGGAAGCGCGCAGCACCAGCACGACGAGCTCAGGGACTTCGCCGGACTGTGGAAGGCGCGGCCAGGTCTTGCCGGTCTCATGACCGTGTTCCTGTTGTCGCTCGGCGGCTTCCCCCCGATGGCCGGGTTCATCGGCAAGTGGTACATCTTCAGCGCCGCCGTCCAGGAGGGGCACTACTGGCTCGCGATCATCGGCGTCCTCACCAGTGTCGTGTCGGTCTTCTTCTATCTGCGGATCGTCGTAATGATGTACATGACCGAGGGGACCGAAGTGGTCCGCCCACGGCTGCCGGCGACCGCGGTGGCGGGGCTCGCCTTCGCCACCATTGCGGTGTTCTACCTCGGCATCCTGCCCACCAGGGTCCTTGACCTCGCGCTCGCGTCCATCGAGACCATCTTCTAGCAGCCGCCGGGTGATTGTCGGGTGGGGCCAGGACCACCGGGCAGGCG
>JACDBQ010000497.1 GCA_013694845.1 Acidobacteriota bacterium | reverse complement strand
ACACGCCAGACGAGATCCGCCCCTTCGTGGCGCTCTCCTACGTGATGACCGCGTCGTGGGGCGCGGCGCAACCGGCGGCGCACCACCTGCTGAACATCGCGATCCACGCCGGCAACGGTCTGCTGGTCATGGGCATCGCGCGAACCGGAGCGGGCCTCAGTCGAATGGCCGCGGCGTTTGCCGCCGTGGTGTTCGTCCTCCTGCCGGTGCACGCGGAGAGCGTCGCCTGGATCACCGGGCGGGTGGATTCGATGCCCACGCTTTTCTACCTGGCAGCGTTTCTCGCCTATGCGCGCTGGCGGGAGGGCCGGCCGGGCGCCTACGCCTGGTCACTGACCTGGTTTTTCGTCGCGCTGTTCAGCAAGCAGAACACGATCACCCTCCCGGCGGCGCTGATCGCGTATGACCTGGTGCGCCTCCGCAGGATGCCGCGGCCCTCCTGGTCGTGGGCGCGCCCCTACGTGCCATTCGTGGTGATGACGTGCGGCTTCCTGGCGCTCCGCTACGTCGTGGTGGGAACCGTCGTTCGCGAGAACCAGCTCAATGTGACCGAGCTCCGCGGCTTCCTGGACGTCGTGATCCACCACACCCAACGGACAGTCTTTGGCCACCTGTCCGCAGTGAAGCCGATCGAGTGGGCGTTGGCCGGGATCCTCGCGGCCGTGAGTGTCCTGGCGTTCGTCCGGCTGGACCCGGCCGAGCGACGGAGCCTGGGATCCGCCGCGATCTTTTTCGGCCTGGTGTGGTGGATCCTGGGGGTCGCGCCGGTGGTCGTGGCCGGCTACGAATCGCCTCGACACGTGTACCTGGCTGCGGTCGCGTGGGCGATGGTGCTCGGCCTGTCGGTGCAGATGCTCGCATCCGGCGCGGGCGCGGCTCGGAAGTACGCCGCCGTCGCCACCGCGGCGGTGATCGTTGCCGCGTACTCCGTGCAGCTG
Organism: Acidobacteriota bacterium; assembly: GCA_013694845.1. Taxonomy (GTDB): domain Bacteria; phylum Acidobacteriota; class Vicinamibacteria; order Vicinamibacterales; family 2-12-FULL-66-21; genus JACDCA01. The sequence goes on along the minus strand of JACDBQ010000497.1, from coordinate 2,306 downwards.
TTTGCCGTCGTCGGCGGGTGGAATGTGTCGGCCGCTATTTCGAAGACGGCAGTCGCGCGGCTCGAGCTCGAGGCGCTCGCCACCCCACCGGGGAGTCTGGTCATCGTCGGCGTGCCGATCTCGAGCTGGGAGTGGGCGGCGCCCTTCATGGCGCAGCCGCCCTACACCAGGACGGACCTGACCCAACGCGTCTACATCGTGACGCCGTGGCGCCTCCATTGCTGCCGGGGTCAGTGGCTGGCACACACGCGCCGAACGCTCGAGGAGTGGAACGCCCGGCGTCCCCCGACGCCGATCGTCGCACTCGCCTTCGATCCGCGCACTGGCGCGGTTTCACGTTTGACCGATGCGGAGTACCCGGGCCTGCGCACGCTGGTTCCGGCATTGCGCGAGATCGACTCGCTCGAGGCCCTGGACCGATCCCTTCTCAGGATGCTGGACCAGCTGGTCACGCGCCAGCTACCTCGCTGATCCGGGAGATCCAGCCGCGCCTCACGCCGGCTGCCGCCTTTGTCCGTAACGTCGCATCAGCGGCGTGACCGAGATCCCGTGTACCACGATCGAGGTCGCCACGACGGCAAGCGTGAGCTCGGCCAACGTCCGCCCCTCGGTGCCGTCCACGCCGTGGGTCACGGCGTAGGCGAGGTAGTAGATCGACCCGATGCCACGCACGCCGAACCATCCGATGAACGCCCGCTGGCCGGTGGTGATCGGCTGCCCGATCAGGCTGAGGAACGTGGCTGCCGGGCGGATGATCATCAGCAGCACCGGGATGAACCAGAGTGGTTGAGCGCTCCACGAGACGTTGGCGAGCATGGCGCCGACCAGCAGGACGACCGCGACCTCCCCGATCCGCTCGAGTTGCTCGTTGAACGTGAGAACGGCCTGGGCCATGTAGGCCGGCGCGCGCTCGGGATCGGTTGCGTCTCGGGCATCGACCGACTCGACGGGGCTTTCGTCGGGCTTGGCGTCGCCGGTGTGTTCGCGCTCGATCCGGCGTAGCGCCAGGCCTGCCGCGAAGACCGCCAAAAAGCCGTAGGCGTGGAGCACCAGCGCCAGACCATACGAGAGCGAGAGGAGCCCGAGTGCGAGGAAGTCGTCCAGGCCGACAGCCTCACGATGCACGCGGCGCAAGTACAGCACGAGCCGCGAGGTGAGCGAGCCGCAGATGGTACCGATCGCGAGCCCGGCGATGGTGCCCCACAGCACGTCCACACCGAACCAGCGAAACCCGCCGGCGCCGAGCTCGTGAAGCCCCAGCAGGCCCAGCCCGAGCATGACGAAGGGAAACGCCGTACCGTCATTCAGGCCGGCTTCACCGGTCAGGCCGAACCGGACCGCTTCACTATCCTGCGCGTGCTCGACCTGTACATCCGAGGCCAGCACGGGATCGGTCGGCGCCAGGATCCCCCCGAGCAGCACGGCCGCGCCGGGGGAGAGGCCAAGAAGCAGGACGCCCACCGCGGCAATGGCGGCAACGGTCAGCATCATGCCGGCGGACGCCATGAGGATGCACGTCCGCCATCGCCGATCGGTGAGGGGCAGGCGCAGCTTCAGGCCGGCGGTGAAGAGAGAGATGACCACCGCAACTTCCGTGAACCGTTCGAGCAGCCGGGCGTCACGGATGATGTCGAGGTCCAGATGACCGATGCCGAGCGGCCCGAGCGCCGCGCCCGTCGCCATGTAGAACATGGCCGACGAGAGCGGCAGCCGCTTGAGCACCGATCCGGCGAGGGCCATGGCGATCAGCAGCACGCCGATCGTCAGGTACCAGATCGTGAACTCCACGCGTTATCTGACCATGGTTTGCCCACCCCGGCGTAGAATCGACACCGTGTTCGCCACCGCATCGCTGGCACAGAGGATCGAACGGGCCGAGGCCGGAATGATCATCGAGGGAGTACGCGCTGCGGCTCGCCGCGTGCCGCCCGGCCAGTCGCTCATCCGGGAAATGAACGGCGGCGTCGCGACCTACGTCGAAGCGGACGCTCCCTTCAACAAGGTCGCGGGGCTTGGATTTGACGGTGTGCCGACGACGGCCGCGCTCGATGACCTCGAACGCGAGTTCACGTCGCGGCAAGCGCCGCTGCGGTTCGAGGTGTCGACACTCGGAGATCCGGACGTCGGGCGGGCCCTCACCCGCCGCGGTTATGAGCTGGTGGGTTTCGAGAATGTGCTCGGGTTGCCGCTCGACCCGACCTCGTCGTACGCCCCGGTCCCCGGTGTGGATGTGGCGCAGGCGCGGGCCGACGAATCGGCCAGATGGCTCGACGTGGTCGCGACCGGATTCATGAGCCCTGATGTAT
>JACDBQ010000474.1 GCA_013694845.1 Acidobacteriota bacterium | reverse complement strand
CCCCCGTGCCACGGGGGTCGAGGAGACCGGCACCGTCATCGGCCTGCCCGCGCAGAACCTGGGCTCCGCCGCCGTGAACACTGCGATCGGCCTCGCGCTCGGGTCCGTCAATGGTGCATTCAACCTCGACGTGGCGCTCACGGCCCTCGAGCGATCCGGCAAGGGCCGCGTGCTGTCGACGCCACGCCTGACCACGCAGAACAACATCCAGGCGAAGGTGCAGCAGGGTATTCAGATCCCCATCCAGACGGTCGCGAACAACACGGTCACGGTCACATTCAAGGAGGCGGTGCTGATGCTGCAGGTGACTCCGCAGATCACTGCCGCGGGCACCGTGATCATGCAAGTCACGGTCACGAACATGGCGGCGGACTTCAGCCGCCAGGTCAACGGCATCCCCCCGATCGATACGCAGGAAGCGCACACACAGGTACAGGTCGAAGACGGCGCGACGACCGTGATCGGCGGCATCTTCGTCAGCCGTGAGCAGGCGTCGACCGACCGGACGCCGATGCTGAGCAGGATCCCGCTCCTCGGCTGGCTCTTTCGCCGCGACTCAATACAGGACGAAAGCCGCGAACTGCTGATCTTCATCACGCCGCGCATTCTCAAGGGTTAACGCCATGCGAAAACCATTACTCGCCTTTCTTCTCCTCGGTTCGGTGTCGTGCGGCGACCTGGTCCGCCAGGGCACCGCCTCGTCGTATCTGATCGTCAACTCGCTGCTTGGCGCGGCCGGCGATCTCGGGACGGTGCGCTCCGATGTGCTAACCGGCAGCGCTGCTTCCCCTTCCATCGTCGACGATCTCGGCCGCGTGCAGTTTCAGCTGGCGATGAAGGACGCGGGGCCGATCGGGTCGCCGTCGGCCCCGTCGCCGAACAACTACATCACCATCACCAGATACCGGGTGGAGTTCGTGCGTGCGGACGGCCGGAACACCCCGGGCGTCGATGTGCCGTACACCTTCGACGGCGCTTTCACCCTGACCGTCACCGAAAGCTCGGCGTCGGTCGATTTTCCGCTGGTGCGGCACCAGGCAAAGGCGGAGGCGCCGCTCGCCGCGCTGAGCAGGTCGCCGGTGATCATCTCGACCATCGCGCGGGTGACATTCTACGGCCGCGACCAGACCGGTCGCGAGGTCAGCACAACTGCGCAGATCGGCGTGAACTTCGGCGACTTCGCCGATGCCGCCTGATGTGTGCCAAGACGTTCCCGTCCGCGGTGACCTATATGAAAACCATCAACGGCACCCTTCTCGTCGTTGTCTGCGCAGGTGTGCTTGCGTCCTGCACGATGAAAAGCCAGGAAGCGCCGCGGTTGACCGGGCCGTCCGAGTTCGGCACCTCGATCAGCGTTTCCGTCTCGCCTGACGTGCTGCAGCAGGACGGCGCCTCGCAATCGGTCATCAGCGTGGTGGTCCGCGACTCCGCGGGACAACCGCTGGCGAACCAGCCGCTGCGGACGGAGATCCGGGTCAACGGCGTCACGGCTGACTTCGGCTCTCTGTCGGCCAGGTCGATCGTCAGTGGAGCGGATGGACGTGCCACCTTGATTTACACCGCCCCGCCCAACGTTTCGGGAGCCGAATCGATGGTCGACATCGGAGTCACGCCGATCGGCTCGAACTTCGGCGACAGCGTCACCCGGACGGCTTCCATCCGACTCGTGCCGCCGGGTGTCGTGCTTCCCCCGTCGGGCCTGAGCCCCGCGTTCACCTTCTCGCCGCAGAATCCGACCCAAGGGCAGTCGGTGTTGTTCAGCGGCCGCACGAGCACCGCCTCGGCGAACAACCCGATCGCGCAATACTTGTGGGACTTCGGCGACGGCGGCACGGGCGCGGGAGCCGAGACGACGCACGCGTTCACCGGCCCGGGCACCTACTTCGTGCGCCTCACGATCACCGACGGCGTCGGCCGATCAGCGTCGACGACGCAATCGGTGACCGTCGGTCAGGGCACCGCGCCGACCGCACTCTTCACCTACTCGCCGACCAATCCCGTGATTGGCGACACCGTCAACTTCAACGCGGCGGCTTCGACCGCGGCGGCTCAGCGCAGGATCGTTTCCTACCGCTGGGACTTCGGCGACGGGACGGCCGGCAACGGTGTCCAGGTGACACATGTGTTCACCGCCGCGCGAACCTACACTGTGACCCTCACGGTGACTGATGACATCGGCCGCACCGGCACCAGGAGCGACACTGTGCAGGTCAGATAGGCGGTGACGCCGACTCCGCGCTCTGACGATCGTCGCCGCCGGGTCCTGACGGGCCCGGCGGCGAACACCGCCGACCGGACTCGCTGAATCGTGCCCGCCGATCGTCTCACGCGGGTGCAGGCGCAATTGCGCCCGTTGGGCCTCGACGCCCTCCTCATCAGCACCCCCCCCAACATCCGTTACCTGACCGGGATGGCCGCATCGACCGGACTGATGGTCGTCGGCGTGGACGCCTGCCTGCTCATCGTGGATTTCAGGTATGCGACGGTCGCGCGCGAAGTGACCGCCGGATCCGCGATCGAAGTGCATGTCTCGGACGGATCGGTCGACGCCGCGGCTGCGGTGATCCTGCGCGGCCCGGGCATCAGCCGGATTGGCGTCGAAGGCGACCACCTGTCGGTTGCGCGCTTCAACACTCTGGGGATGGCGATCGCCGGACCGGGTTCGGAGCGGGTGAGCGCCGCCTCACCGGAACTGGTTTCGACCGCACGCATCGTGGAACGGCTGCGTGAGATCAAGGACGCCGCCGAGGTCGAGATCCTCCGGGAGGCGGGTCGCCGCATCTCGGCGGTGGCTCGGCACGCTCGTGAATGGATCAGGCCCGGAGTAACCGAGATGGAGGTGGCAGCTGCCGTGGATGCGGCGATGCGGCGGGCTGGATTCGAGCGCCCGGCCTTCGAAACCATCGTGGCGTCGGGGTCCAATGGGGCGCTACCCCACGCGCGGCCCACCCGGAGAACCCTCGCGGAAGGCGAGGGGGTGGTGCTGGACTTCGGAGGCGTCTACGACGGATACTGCGTGGACCTTACGCGGACCCTGCATCTGGGGCCGATGCCGGCCGATTTTCGCAGGATGTTCGACGCGGTGCGCGAGGCGCAGGCGGCCGCGATCCGGAGGGTGGTTCCGGGAGTCGGGCCCGCCGATATCGATCGTGCCGCACGCGAGGTACTCGAAGCGCACGGGTTCGGCGAAGCGTTCGGGCATGGCACGGGTCACGGTCTGGGGCTGGAGGTGCACGAGAGTCCGCGGATCACCCAGCTCGCCCCGGCCGGCGAGCCGGTGACCGAAGGGATGGTGTTCACGATCGAGCCCGGCGCGTATGTACCGGGCATCGGTGGGGTGAGGATCGAAGACGATGTGCTCGTGGTCCGGGGAGGCTGCGAGTTGCTGACCGACGTGCCGATCGAGCTATGAAGGGTGCACGCCGCACGGAGCGCGCACCACGTGAGAACCGATGGAATTCGACGACATAGAGAAGATCCTGACCCTGGTGCGGGAGCACGAACTGGCGGAGTTCGAGCTGGAGCGGGATGGGCTGAAGCTCAAGGTCAAGAAGGCCCATGCGCCATCCACCACCCACATGATGGCGCCGCCAATGACAGCGGTCCACTTCCAGCCGTCCGCGGCGGCGCTGGGCCTGCCGGCGCATCCCGCGCCGGCTACCGAGAGCGGCGAGGAATTGGAGCTCGCCGTCGTCAAGTCGCCGATCGTGGGGACGTTCTACCGATCCCCCGAGCCTGGAGCGTCGTCTTTCGTCGAGATCGGCCAGCGGGTCAAGAAAGACCAGGTGCTCTGCATCATCGAGGCGATGAAGCTGATGAACGAAATCACGTCGGAATTCGACGGCGAGATCGTCAGCGCATACGTAGAGAACGGGAAGCCGGTCCAGTACGGTGAACGACTGTTTGCGATCCGGACCTCTTAGGCGAATGTTCAAGAAGATCCTGATCGCGAACCGAGGCGAGATCGCACTGCGCGTCATCTGTGCGTGCCGCGAGCTCGGGATCAAGACCGTGGCGGTCTATTCCGAGGCGGACGAGAACTCCCTCCATGTGCGGTTCGCCGACGAGGACGTCTGCATCGGGCCGGCGCGTAGCGCCGACAGTTATCTCAGTGTCCCGGCCATCCTGAGCGCGGCCGAGATCACCGGGGCGGATGCGATCCATCCAGGATACGGCTTCCTGTCCGAGAGCGCCTATCTCGCCGAGGTCTGCGAAGCGTGCCACATCCGCTTCATCGGCCCCGCGCCGAACGTGATCCGGCTGCTCGGTGACAAGGCACGGGCGCGCCGCGCCATGAAGAAAGCCGGGTTGCCGATCCTGCCGGGAAGCGATGGCCCGGTGGACACCGAAGAGAAGGCGCAGAGAATCTCGCGGGAGCTCGGTTTCCCCGTCATCATCAAAGCGGTTGCGGGGGGCGGGGGCCGCGGCATGCGGGTCATCCGTGCGGCGGGTGAACTGAGCAAGGCTCTCAAGACGGCGCAGCGCGAGGCCGAGGCGGCCTTCGGGGTCGGCGACGTGTATATCGAGAAGTACGTCGAGAACCCGCGCCACATCGAGTTCCAGATTCTCGGCGACCATCATGGCGCCGTCGTCCACCTCGGCGAGCGGGAATGCTCGATCCAGCGCCGTCACCAGAAGCTTCTCGAGGAGGGCCCCTCGATCGCGGTGACCGAGAAGCAGCGCCGGCGGCTCGGTGCGACGGTGGTCGACGCCGCCCGGGCGGTGCAGTACACGAATGCGGGGACCTTCGAGTTCCTGCTCGACGACACCGGAAATTTCTTCTTCCTCGAGGTCAACACCCGCGTCCAGGTCGAGCACCCGGTGACCGAGTGGATCACGGGCATCGATATCGTCAAGGAACAGATCCGGGTGGCGGCGGGGGAGCGGCTGTCCTTCAAACAGGGGGACGTGGCGTTCAACGGGCACGCGATCGAGTGCCGCGTGAACGCCGAAGATCCGGTGACCTTCCAGCCCTCGCCCGGCGTCATCCACGCCTTCAGCGTCCCCGGCGGACCCGGCGTGCGGGTCGACACCTTTGCCCACTCCGAGTGCACCATCCCTCCCTACTACGATTCGATGATCGCGAAGATCATCGTGCACGGCCGTGATCGTCAGGAGGCGATCGCCCGGATGCGACGCACGCTCGAAATGACCGTCATCGAGGGCATCAAGACCAGCATCCCGCTTCACCTGAAGATCCTGAAGGATCCGGACTTCATCGCCGGCCGGTACACCACGTCCTTCATGGACCGCTACCTCGTCGAGCAAAAAAAAACTGACGACGGGCGCCTCGCCCAGGCTGGATAGTCGATCCGCCGGTGTCGCTCGTCCTTCCAGCCCTCTACCCGATCATTGACGTCGATCTCTGCCGGATGCGCGGTCTCGATCCGCTGGCCCTGGCGCGCGCCTTTCTCGACGCGGGCGCGCGGCTGCTCCAGGTCCGCCAGAAGGGGCGCGAGGGGGGTGACGCCGGGCGCCTGACGCTCGTGCGCACGGTCGTCGCGGCGGCGCGCAGCGTGGAGGCCGCGGTCATCGTGAACGATCGAGCCGATATCGCCGTGATGGCAGGCGCCGGGGGGGTTCACGTCGGCCAGCAGGACATCCGGCCGGTTGACGCACGGGCCATCGTGGGACCGGAGGCGATCGTTGGGATCTCCACGCACGATCGGAAGCAGATCGACGAGGCGCTAGGAGGCCCGGCCGACTACGTGGCGGTCGGGCCGGTCTTCCGGACGGCCACGAAGGACACCGGCTATGAGCCTCGAGGCCTCGAGCTGGTCCGGTATGCCGCCGGGCGTGGAAAACCGGTGGTGGCGATTGGCGGCGTGTCTCGAACGAACGCCGGGGCGGTTCTCGCCGCGGGGGCCGATTCGGTGGCCGTCGTCAGCGACCTGGTGTCGGCTGCGGATCCGGCCGCGCGCGTGCGGGAGTTCTTGTCGATGGAGTGAAACGGCGGGCGTCGGCGTGAGCGTGCGCAGAGTATAATGCCGCGCGTTTCTCAGCCAGCGCGTTAATCACGGCCGATGGGGTCACGGCCGTACGGAGGACGGGTGGATTCGAATCTTCTGCAAACGAAGTCGATCGAGCAGCTGGTCGGCGACGTGGAGAGCGGCTCAAAGGCCCTAAAACGAACGCTGACCGGGCTCGACCTGACGCTGCTTGGTATCGGCGCCATCATCGGCACCGGCATCTTCGTGCTCACCGGGACCGCGGCGGCGAACCAGGCCGGACCCGCGATCGTGCTGGCTTACGTGGCGGCCGGTCTCGCCTGTGGCTTCGCGGCGCTCTGCTACGCGGAGTTCGCCTCGATGATCCCGATCTCCGGCAGCGCCTACACCTACGCCTACGCCACGCTGGGAGAGATCTTCGCGTGGATGATCGGCTGGGACCTGATCCTCGAGTATGCCGTCGGATCCATGACGGTCGCGGTCGGATGGAGCGGCTACTTCCAGCGCATCCTCGCCGGCTTTGACCTGCACCTGCCCGCGTGGATGTCGGCGGCCCCGGCCACCGGCGTCGAAGGGGCGGTGATGAACGTTCCGGCGATGCTCATCGTGCTGGTGATCACCGCCTTGCTCGTGCGAGGCGTGCGGGAGAGCGCGCGATTCAACTCGGTGATGGTCGCGATCAAGCTCGCCGCGATCCTGTTCTTCATCGTCGTCGGCGCCGGCTACGTGAAGCCGGAGAACTGGTCGCCCTTCATGCCGTATGGCGTCCAGGGCATCGCGGCGGCCGCCGCGGTTGTCTTCTTCGCCTACATCGGCTTCGACGCGGTCTCGACGACGGCCGAAGAGGCCAAGAACCCGCAACGCGATCTGCCGATCGGCATTATCGCCTCGCTGATCATCTGCACGCTGCTCTACCTGGCGGTCGCCGCGATTCTCACCGGCATCATCCCTGTCGTCCAGTACAAGACCGACGCGCAGTTCCTCAACGCCCCGGTGGGCTACGCGCTCGCGGTCATCAATCAGGACTGGGCGGCCGGTCTCGTCTCGGCCGGGGCGGTGGCGGGGATTACCAGCGTGCTCCTCGTCATGCTCATGAGCCAGCCCCGAATCTTCTTCGCCATGAGCCGCGATCAGCTGCTGCCGGCTGGGGTCAGCAAGGTTCACCCGAAGTACCGCACCCCCTACATCACTACGATCATCACCGGCGTGGTCGTGTCGATCGTGGCAGGATTCACGCCGATCCAGGTGTTGGGCGAGATGACCAGCATCGGCACGTTGTTCGCGTTCGTGGTTGTCTGCTTCGCTGTGCTGATCCTGCGCTCGCGGCGGCCCGATCATCCGCGGCCGTTCAAGGTACCGTTCGGGTCGCTCTTCCCGGTGCTTGGCGTGATCTCGTGCGTCTACCTGATGGTCAACCTCACCGTCATGACGTGGGTTCGCTTCCTGGTATGGCTCGACCTCGGCATGATCATTTACTGGTTCTACGGCCGCACGCATAGCCCCCTGATGAACCGGGCCGAGGCGGCGGCCCGATCCGCGTCACAGAGCGCCGGCAATTTCCTGAAGATGGCCGGCTACATGATGCTGTTCAACGGGTTCTGCATCACGTTCCTCGCGCTGCTGACGGAGTGGGGCGTGACCACCGAGGAACTGGCCAAGTGGCACGAGGTCGATGCGCTCATCTCACGCGTCGGCATGCACATCAGCCCGGAAATCGCAGACACTTTCGGTCTCAAGATTATGTTGATCGGCGTCGTACTCGCCGGCATCGGATTCGTCCTGGCGCGCGGCGAGGAAAAGACGCGCCGGTAGACGGACCGGGATGCGGGGTGCGGGATGGGGGATGCGGAAACCCCGCTCCCGGATCGAAGAGCCAGCCCGCATCCCGCACGCCGCATACCGGGAAGGATCATGTCCGCACGCATCATCGACGGCACGTTCATCGCTTCGCAAATCCGCCAGTCCGTCTCCCCGGGCGTCGCCGCCTTCACCGCCAGGGCCGGGCGGCCGCCGTGTCTTGGAATCGTGCTCGTCGGCGAGGATCCCGCGTCCGGGACTTACGTCCGCAACAAGGTCAAAGCCGGCACGGAATCCGGTCTCCACGTCGATCTGCGGCGCCTCTCGTCGTCGGCGAGCCTCGACGAACTGCTTGCCGTGGTCCGCGAGTTGAACGCGAGCGACCGGCACGACGGCATCCTCGTGCAGGCTCCATTGCCAGCTGCGCTGGGCCGCGGCGCGGCCCAGCAGGTCTTCGATACCATCGATCCGGCCAAGGACGTCGATGGCTTCAGCCCGGTCAGTGTTGGACGGCTGGTCCAGGGCCGCGCACTGCTCGCACCGTGCACCCCGTCAGGCGTGATCGAAATGCTGGACCGCTGCGGCATCACGATGAGCGGCGCGCGCGCGGTTGTCATCGGGCGGAGTGAAATCGTGGGGAAGCCGATGGCGATGCTGCTCCTGCAGCGGGACGCCACGGTAACGGTGTGCCATTCGAAGACCCCCGATCTGCCGGGCGTCGGGCGCGACGCCGACATCCTGGTTGCCGCCATCGGCAGGGCAGGGTTCGTGACCAGAGACTTCGTCAAGCCGGGCGCCACGGTCATTGACGTGGGGATCAACCGGGTCACGGATGCGAGCACGGCGGAAGGGCTGTTCGGCGCGTCATCAGCCAGAATGGCCGACTTCGCGAAGCGGGGCTCCCTCGTCGTCGGCGACGTTCACCCCAACGTGGCGGAGGTCGCCGGTGCGCTCACCCCTGTCCCCGGCGGGGTCGGGCCACTCACGATCGCGATGCTCCTGAAGAACACGCTCGCCGCCGCCGAAGCGCGCGCGAAGAGCTCCTGAGATGTTGCGGGTGGGCCTGACGGGCGGGATCGCGACGGGCAAGAGCTTCTGCCTGGGCCGGTTCGCCGCGTTCGGCGTCCCCGTGATCGACGCGGATCTCATCGCCCGGGAGGCGGTCGCCCCTGGATCGCCCGGCCTGGCCAGTATCAGGCAGCGTTTCGGCCCGTCCATGATTCGCGGGGACGGCTCACTCGACCGCCCGGCGCTGGCAGCGATCGTATTCGCCGATCGTTCCGCGCGGGCCGACCTCGAGTCGATCGTGCACCCGGAGGTCTACCGCCGCATTACCGAGTGGCTCGCGAACCAGCCGCCGGGGACACGCGTGGCAATCGCGGACATCCCGTTGTTGTTCGAAACAGGACATGAGCACGACTTCGACCGCATCGTCGTGTGCGCCTGTGAGCCCTTCGAGCAGTTGCGCCGTTTGATGCGGCGCGATGGCCTCTCGGAAGACGCCGCCCGCGAGCGTCTGGCTGCCCAGTGGCCGATCAGCGAGAAGACGGCGCGGGCGGATTACGTGGTCCGGACGGATGGTTCGTTCGCCTCGACCGAGTCACAGGTGCGTAC
>JACDBQ010000423.1 GCA_013694845.1 Acidobacteriota bacterium | reverse complement strand
TACTCAGGGATTGCTCCCCTTTCGCGTTCGACTTGCATGTGTTAGGCACGCCGCCAGCGTTGATTCTGAGCCAGGATCAAACTCTCAAGTTAAATTTGCCGTCGCCCCTTTCGGAGCGAACAACTCTTTTAACGCTGAGCGCCTATGTTGATCTGCTCTTGCGTTGTTCAGTTCGTCAAGTTTATAGGTGGTTCACAGCCCGGCACCCAGTGGTGAACTAAACCCCTGGTTTCCGGCTTGCGCTGCGCCACCCGCTGATACTCGACGGGTTTCCGACTTCGCGCCCCCAGCACTTCATCGAGACAAGCTCGACTCGGCACTGACGACCCTCGGTCGGATTGTGCTTGCACGTTCTATCTAGTTTTCAAAGAGCCGAATCTTCCCGACCGGACCACCTGCTCGCCCGGTTTTTCGTCACGGTCCCCTTCAGCAATATCTCCATCAGGTGAACCTTGCAATCTTACCGAAGCATCTCCGCGCCTGTCAACCCTTTTCCCGACAACTTTCTTCGGACCTTTTTCAGCGACGCGCCGCCGTTCCCGGAGGTCTGTGCGCTGGTTGGAGGTGGGCTAGCGCGAACCGAGGTTCAGGGAGCGGAAAAAATTTGCTCAGCGCCGCTTCGATGCCGGTGAGGCGATCGTGCGTCCAGCTTGAGCAAATCTACCAGCCAGCCCGGCCGGATCACGCTCGGTGAACAACCACTATACGGGCCAGCGCCGAGCCTGTCAAACCGACGTTACACGTCGTGCAGAACAGCTTGGATCGGCTTTCACGGCGCTCGCCACCGTCAGACGCCAGGGACGCGCCGGGCGAGGACTTGTAAAGAACGTCTGTCAATATACGAGGCCGCGATCACCAATGCAAGCTCATCGACTGCACTGCGTCACTGGGCTCGGTGCCGCGTGACCTTCACCGCACCCAGTTTCCCCGCTTGCAGAATGTATTCGTCATTTGGCACCGGGTCTCCGACGACGGCCTTTTCCCCGTCGATGCGGACACCCCCCTGGGCGATCTTCCGGCGAGCATCACTGGACGACTCCGCCAGACCGCAGCGGACGAGGCGGCGCTCGAGCGGACTTGACCATTCCTCTGGCGAGAGCTCGACGATGCGCGCGTCGGCAGGCAGTTGCTTGCGCGCGAAGCGCAGGTCGAACTCCTCTGCCGCAGTCGCGGCTGCGGTGACATCGTGAAACGCTGCGACGATGCGCGTCGCCAAGTCCACCTTGGCCAGCTTGGGGTGCGATTCACCCGAGGCGACCCGCTCACGCTTCTGCGAGATTTCCTCTGAAGACAAGTCCGTCAGCAGCAGGTAGTACTTCCACATCAGCTCGTCTGAAACGGACATCAACTTTCCGAACATCTCGGAAGGCGCGTCGGTGACCCCGACGTAATTGTCAAGGCTCTTGGACATCTTCTCCACTCCGTCCAGCCCCTCGAGCAGCGGGGTCGTCATCACAATCTGTGGCTCCAGATCGTAGGCCGGCATCAGGTCGCGGCCGACGTTCAGATTGAACAGTTGATCCGTGCCCCCGAGCTCGACGTCCGCTTTCAGGAACACCGAATCGTAGGCCTGTGCCAGCGGGTACAGGAATTCATGGATCGCGATCGGCTTACCCGCTTCATAACGGGTCTTGAAGTCCCGGCGCTCCAACATCTGCGCGACGTTGTACTTCGCCGCCAGCTTCACCCAGCCGGAGCTGCCCAGCGGCTCCAGCCATTCACTGTTGAAACGCGTAACCGTCTTGCTCGGATCGAGAAGCTTGAAGATCTGGGTCTTGTAGGTCTCGGCGTTCTGCGCGATCTCTCCGATCGTCAGGGGCGGGCGCGTCCTGGATCGACCGGTCGGATCCCCGATTAACGCGGTGAAGGATCCCACGACGTAGTTCACCGTGTGCCCGAGATCCTGGAAGTGCTTCATCTTGCGGATCAACACCGTGTGCCCGAGATGCAGATCGGGCGCGGTCGGGTCGAAGCCGACTTTCACGACCAGCGGCTGACCGGTCCTGGTAGAGCGTTCCAGTTTCGTCCGGAGCTCCGACGCGCGCACCACGTCGACGCAACCTTTGGTCAGGTAGGCGACCTGTTCGTCAAGTGTCATGATCTGCGCTCGATTATAGGCCGCGCTAACATACGAGCTTCGGATGGGCCCCACTCCATGACCGGCGGCGTGAGCAGGCGGGATCTGCTGAAAGGGCTGGCAGCCACCGTCGTCGGGGCCGCCGTTGGCGCGGCCAATCACGGCTACCTGTACGAGCGGTGGCGGTTTTCCGTGACGCGCGAAACGCTGCTCGTCAGTGGTCTCGCTCCGCCGCTGGCCGGCCTGCGCGTGGGGTTCCTGAGCGATCTGCACCGGAGCGACACCGTGACCGAGGAGATGGCATCGGCCGCCGTGGAGCTGTTGATGGCCGAACGCCCCGATATCATCATGCTCGGCGGGGACTACGTTACCTGGGGAGGGGGGAGAAACCGCCGGTTCGTCGGCGCCGCTGCCGACGCCCTCGCGGCGCTCTCTGCGCCGCACGGTGTCTTCGCCGTGCTCGGCAACCACGACGACGATCGCGAGATGCCGGCCGCGCTCGCCACGAAAGGCGTCGCAGTACTGAAGGACGCCCGGACCCGCATCCAGATCAACGGTCAACCGCTCGATATCGCCGGCATCCGGTTCTGGACGCGCAAAGTCGTCGACATCGAACGCGTCATTCGTGGCGCCTCCACCAACCTGGTGCTGCTCGCCCACACCCCATCGCGCCTACCCGAGGCGGCTGCGCTCGTGGTCCCACTGGTGCTGTCGGGGCACACACACGGCGGCCAGATCGTGCTGCCGGGCCTGGGGGCCATCGCCGCACGCGAGTTCCCGGTCGTCGCAGGGAGCGCGCGGCGCGAGACCACAACGATCTTCGTGAGCCGTGGCGTCGGAACGGTGTATGTTCCGGTGCGGCTCAACTGTCCCCCGGAAGTCGCCCTCCTGACTCTGCAGCCCACGCTTTCTGTCCAGGCCTGACGGCTTGACAAGAACACGGCTTCCCGGATAGATTTTGACTAATCAAAATATGTAATTTGATACATGAAAATCTTCCTTCGCTGGTCGCTCGCTACCTCTATCGCCGCAATAATCCTTGTCTCTGGAGGGAATCGCCACGATCCGTGGCTGTGGGCCTACGTCGCTGTTTTTGCGCTGGTCGGCGGGTATGCAATTGCGTCGATGGATGAGAGTCTTGTGCGGGAGCGATTTCATCCACCCGACCGAGGCGCTGATCGCCTGTCCCTCCGAGGGATCCGGCTCGTCGCGCTCTTGCACGTGATCGCCGCCATCCTCGACAGCCGGTTCGGTTGGACCCACGTGCCGCCGATGCTGCGGGGGGTGGGGCTGGTCGGGTTCGCGCTTTCGTTCCTGCTGATCGTGAAGGCCATGCGGACGAATCGGTTTTTCTCGGCCGTCGTGCGCATCCAGGACGACCGCGGCCATCATCTCGTGGACTCTGGACCCTACTCGATCGTACGTCACCCTGGGTACGCCGGGATGATACCGTCGCTACCGATGAGTGCGTTGGCATTGGGGTCGTGGGTCAGCGTTCTGTTCGCCCTGGCGTACTCGGCGCTGATCCTGCGGCGAGTCGCCTTCGAGGACTCCTTCCTGCACGCGAATCTGCCCGGATACACCGCCTACGCGTCGAGGGTCCGCGCACGGCTGCTGCCTGGTCTCTGGTAGATCACGCGGAGCTGGCTTACCCGGTGGCGACGGATCGAACGAAACGACGCCCGACCAGCCGCCATCCCGCCTCCAGCACGCGACACACGGCTTCGGGATAAAGGCGGTGCTCCTGCTCGAGTATGCGCAACGACAATGACTCCGCCGTGTCGTCGTCGCAGACCTCCACTGACGCCTGCAGGACGATAGGGCCCCCATCGAGCTCGCCGTTGACGAGATGGACGGTGGCGCCACTGACTTTCACGCCATGCGCGATCGCTTGAGCCTGCGCGTCGGTCCCGGGAAAGGCAGGCAGCAGCGATGGATGGATGTTCAGGATCGCGTTCGGAAAGGCATCCAGCATCGGCTGCCCGATCAGTCGCATGAAACCGGCGAGACAGACGAGGCGAACCCGGCGCTCGACCAAGGCTGACGCCATAGCCGTGTCGAAGGCATCCCGGGTGGAGTAGTCGCGGTGGCTGATCGTGAGCGTCTCGATGCCGGCGGCACGCGCGCGATCCAGCCCACCCGCGCCTGGCTTGTTGGAAATGACTACCGCGATCCGGGCGGCCAGGCGACCGTCGGCAATGGCATCGATGAGCGCCTGCAGGTTGCTGCCGCGGCCCGAGATGAGAACACCAACCTTGGGCACAGTCGGAAGCGGAGACGGGTCAGTGATTGACGTAGCGGACCCCTTCCCCACCCGCGGCAATCCGGCCGACTCTCACCGCGCCTGGTTCGCCAGCTTCCAAAAGGGCAGCGAGGATCGACTCGGTGTCAGCCTGGTCGCAGGCGACGATCAGGCCGATTCCCATATTGAAGGTGCGCAACATGTCCGCATCCTGCACCCCTCCGGCGTTCTGGAGCCATTGGAAGACCGGTGGAACGGTCCAGGCAGCAAGGTCGATTACCGCATGAACTCCTCCTGGAAGGATTCGCGGCAGGTTATCGGTGATGCCGCCACCGGTGATATGTGCCATGCCCTTGATGATCCCTCGACCAAGAAGCGGGCGGATGAGTGGCAGGTAGGTTCTATGCGGGACGAGCAATGCAGCGCCGATCGTGACGCCGAGCGCTGGCACATGGCTGTCGGCCTGCAGCCCTGCCATCTCGAAGGCGATACGCCGTGCCAGTGAATAGCCGTTGGTATGGAGTCCCGAGGACGGCACGCCGATCAACATATCGCCAGGCTCGATCCTCGTCCCGTCGATCAGCCGATCGCGGGCGACCGCCCCGACGATGAATCCGGCGACGTCGTATTCGCCGTCAGCATAGAACCCCGGCATTTCCGCCGTTTCTCCGCCCAGGAGGGCGCAGCCATTGTCGCGGCATGCTGCCGCGAGACCTTCGACGATCTGGACGGCGACATCCTGGTCGAGGCGTCCGGTGGCGAGGTAGTCGAGGAAGAACAGCGGCTCGGCACCCTGCACCAGAATGTCGTTCACACAGTGGTTGACGAGGTCGCGCCCGATCGTGCGGTGTTGCCCGGTCATGAAGGCGACGCGCAGCTTCGTGCCGACGCCGTCGGCGCTGGCGACCAGAACGGGATCCTCGATTCCCGCGGCGTTCAAGCGGAACAGCCCGCCGAACGAGCCGATCTCCGAGAGCACGGCCGGCGTATACGTTGCTCGCGCCAGCGACCGTATGCGGCGCACGACTTCGTTGCCGGCGTCGATGTCCACGCCGGCCTGGCGATAATCCATAGACTCCTGTTCGCGGGGCTGCCCGCTCACGCTCGCTCGGCGACTCGGCGGCGCCTTGCTCCCCATCGGCGGGTTCGGAGCCGCGGGCGCTTCAGAACTCGAGCTTCCGAATGAGCGCTTCGGCCAGCGCCCGAGCGGGTGAGCCAGGGGCCGCCTGCCAGAAGCCCCGCCGCACCGTCACGAAGAAGCGCTCCTCCACGAAATCCTCTTCGAGCATGTCGAACGCGTCGCGGAGCAACTCGATGGCTGCATCGCGGTTCGGGGCGCCCTCCAGCACTTTCAGCGTCACCGCCGTATTGCGCAAGGCGACGGTTCCGAGCGCCAGTGCAATCGCCGCGCGTGCCGGATCGCGCGCTGGTGCGCCGAGCTCGATCAGGTTCCGCATGGCCTCGTCGTTTCCGGAAACCGCCAGCATCCCCAGGCCCGAGGTCGCGCCCCTCAGCAGGTCCTGGAAACCTGTTTTCGAGATGGCGAACTCCAGTGTCTCCGCGAGATAGCCCTGGTGGGACGCGCAGTTGATCTTGAGCAGGCAGATCGCCGCCGCGATTGCCGGCTGGGTTGTACGCGGCGCGGTGCGCTGGAGCACCGCAAACGTGTCCACAGCACGCTTGTCGCCGAGCTTCCCGAGCGCCAGCACTGCGTCGTCCTGGAGCGGACCTTCCAGTTTGGCCACTTCGGTCAACGCGGCGAACGCGTAAGCCCCCTTGTAGTCCCCGATCGCCTCGATGACAGCGCTTCGGAAGAAATCCTGCCCTCGGGTCACGAGTTGGGTCATCGTCTGCTGCGCGGATTTTTCGCGGCCGTGTGCCGCAATTGCCCGGGTCAGCGCCGGCCGCACGAACTCGGAATCTTCCCGCGGCAGCGCTTCGATCAACCGGGGAAGGGCTGCCGGGTCGGGGTTGTGCTCGAAGAAGGCGTAGGCCACGGCTCGCAGCCGATCGTTCTTCTCGCCGAGCATGCGAATCATGACGTCGTGCGTACGCGGATCGTTGAAGCCAGACAGCAGGATCAGGGCGCGGAAGCGCACGTAGCCGTCCTTGTGGTTGCTCACGGCTTCGGTCAGTGCAGCGGCAGCGAGGGCCGCCGGGGCCCGGCGAATAGTCCGCGCCGCCTCCATGCGGATCGGGAACTCCAACACCCCCAGCTTGTCGATCGCCGCCGTGACCTGAGCGGCGGAGAGAGCGGTCGGCTGCGCCCCCGGCGGCGGCGTTCCGGCTTGTGCGCGTGGTCCGGCGGGCGCCAGAAGCAGCAGGAGAAGCACGAGGCCGGCGGGCATGCGCGTCAGTCGAGCGCCTTCAGCGCCAGCTGAAGATAGGCATGCTCGTCCCGCGGAAATGCAACCGGGTACACCCCGGTGTAGCAGGAGGTGCAATAGGACGACTGCTCGCCACCTACGGCCCCCTTCAGCCCATCGAGGCTGAGATAGGCGAGCGAGTCCGCCTCGATGTACTTCCTGATCTCCTCGCCTGTGTGGGTCGCGGCGATCAGCTCTGCGCGGCTGGGGGTATCGACTCCATAGAAACAGGGGGACACCGTCGGCGGACAACTGATGCGCAGGTGGACTTCCCGGGCTCCGGCGGCGCGCACCATTTTCACGATCTTCCGGCTGGTGGTGCCGCGGACGATCGAATCGTCCAGCAGGATCACACGCTTTCCTTCGAGGATGCTTCGAACCGGGTTGAGCTTCACCCGCACATTGAAGTGACGGATCGATTGCTGCGGCTGAATGAACGTGCGGCCGATATAGTGATTCCTGATCAGGCCCATCTGCAGCGGCAGCTTCGCCTCCTCGGCGTATCCGATCGCGGCGCATACACCCGAGTCGGGGATCGGCACCACGACGTCGGCCGCAATCGGCGCTTCCCTCGCCAGATGCTGACCGAGTGCGGTGCGCACCTCGTTGACGCTGCGGCCGAAGACGTAGCTGTCAGGCCGCGCGAAATAGACATGCTCGAAGACGCAGTGCGCGAGCCGCGCTTTGGGAAACGGCTTCGAGGATCGAAGGCCGCCGTCGCTGATGACCAGCACTTCGCCCGGCTCCACATCACGCACATAGGTCGCGCCGATCAGGTCGAGCGCGCAGGTCTCGGAGCAGACGATCCAGGCGTCGCCGAGTCTTCCGAGGGCAAGAGGACGGAAGCCGTGCGGATCACGTGCCGCGATAAGACGATTTTTTGTCAGGAACGCGAACGAGAACGCCCCGCTGAGTTGTGCGACCGATTCGATCAGCGCTTCTTCGACCGACGGGAATTTCGAGCGCGCATACAGGTGGAGCGCCACTTCGGTGTCGCTGCTGGTCTGGAAGATCGAGCCGTTCCGAACGAGCTCGTCCCTGAGCTCGCGGGCATTCACGATGTTCCCGTTGTGGGCGATCGCGATCTGGCCATGCGAACAGTCGATCAGCATGGGCTGGGCGTTCTGCAGTCGGCTCTCCCCGGCGGTCGAGTATCGAGTGTGGCCGATCGCCAGGTGGCCGGGCAGGCCCTCGAGCACGTTTCCGGTGAAGGCCTCGGCGACATGGCCCATCGCGCGTGAGACCCACATCTTCTCGCCGTCGCCGGTCGCAATTCCCGCGCTCTCCTGACCTCGGTGCTGCAGGGCATACAGGCCGAGGTAGGTCAGGTTGGCGGCC
This sequence comes from Acidobacteriota bacterium, assembly GCA_013694845.1. Lineage (GTDB taxonomy): Bacteria > Acidobacteriota > Vicinamibacteria > Vicinamibacterales > 2-12-FULL-66-21 > JACDCA01. The sequence continues at coordinate 5,291 of JACDBQ010000423.1, read as the reverse complement.
TCGGGGTGACCGAAGATGCCGAAAACGCCGCACTCGTCCTTGAATTTATCCAGCATAGGGCTCGCGCATCTGAATGTTACGACGCTTGCCGCCTGAAGTAGCTGTTAAACGCGGTTGACCACTGCCTCTCCGCATCCCGCACATCGCAGTCGATCTGCACCCGCCCGCCGACGCTGATCCTGAGCCGCGAGCCGCCCACCCGTCCGATGAGCCGCGCCGGGACGCCGGCCTCGGCCGCGATCTGCAGCAGCGTCGGTGCATCCTGCGCCGCCGCAGTGACGATCGCGCGGGACGCAGACTCTGAGAACAGCGTCGCGTCGGCTCCGCGTACTTCGGTTAGATCGACCTGGCAGCCGATGCCGCCCGTATCGAAGGCACACTCGGCGAGCGTCACCGCGATCCCGCCATCGGAACAGTCATGCGCCGAGCGGATGAGCCCGATACCGGCCGCCCGAACGAGAAGTGCTATCAACGCCCGCTCTTTTCGCAGGTCGAGCCCGGGGGGCTGCCCCTTGACCAGGCCATGGATGATCTTCAGGAATTCGGTGCCGCCCAGCTCGTCGAAGGTCTCCCCGAACAGCACGATCACGTCTCCCTCACCACGAAAGACGCGGGTCACGGTGCGCGACGCGTCTTCGATGAGGCCAACGACCCCGAGCACCGGGGTCGGATAGATCGCGGTCCCGTCCGTCTCGTTGTAGAGGCTGACGTTGCCCCCTGTGATCGGCAGGTCGAGGGCGCGGCACGCGTCACCGATGCCCTGCACGGCTTCGGCGAACTGCCACATGATCTCGGGACGCTCCGGATTGCCGAAGTTCAGGCAATTGGTGGCGCCGATCGGGTGGCCGCCGGCGCACGCGACGTTGCGCGCCGCTTCCGCGACCGCGAGCATGGCGCCGCGCCTCGGGTCGAGATAGCAGTAGCGGCCGTTCCCGTCTACTGACATCGCCAGCGCACGCGACGTCCCTTTGACCCGCACGACTGCGGCGCCCATGCCGGCGAGCACGATCGTATTCGTGCGCACCATGTGGTCGTATTGGCGGTAGACCCAGCGCTTGTTCGCCACGGTGGGTGACGACAAGATGCGGAACAAACCCTCCTGTGCATGCACCGGCGGCAAGGCGGCGGCGTCCAGGTGCTGAACGTCGGCCAGGTAGGCTGGACGGGCCATCGGGCGGTGGTAAACCGGTGCCCCGTCGACGAGCGCAGTGTTCGGAATCTCGGCGACGACGGTGCCGTGGTCCTTCACCCGCAGAAGCCCATCATCGGTCACGAAGCCGACCTGTGCCGCGTGAAGATCCCACTTCTCGAAGATCTCCTCGACTTCGCGTTCGCGTCCCTTCTTGACGACGAGCAGCATGCGCTCCTGCGATTCGGAGAGCATGATCTCGTACGGAGACATCCCGCTCTCGCGCTGCGGGACGTGCATCACGTCGATCTCGATTCCGCTTCCGCTGCGCGCACCCATTTCAGAGGTCGCGCAGGTGAGACCGGCGGCGCCCATGTCCTGCACCCCGATATGGGCGTCACCCTTCATCAACTCGAGGCACGCCTCGAGCAGCAGTTTCTCCATGAACGGGTCACCGACCTGGACGGCGGGGCGCTTCTCCGCCGACTTTTCATCGAACTCCGCGGACGCCATCGTCGCGCCGTGAATGCCGTCCCGCCCCGTCTTGGCGCCGACGTAGTAAACCGGATTCCCGGCGCCTTCGGCACGCGCCTTGACCAGCGCATCTGCCTTCGCGATCCCCAGGCAGAACACGTTGACCAGCGGGTTACCCGTGTAGGGCTCCTCGAACGAGATCTCCCCGCCCACGGTCGGGATGCCGATGCTGTTGCCGTAACCGGCGATTCCGGCGACCACGCCTTCGACGATCCGGCGGGTTCGTGCGCCGTGCGTTCCGTTCATCGGGCCGAACCGCAACGAGTTCATCAGCGCGATCGGCCGTGCGCCCATCGTGAAGATGTCTCGAATGATGCCGCCGACGCCCGTCGCCGCCCCCTGGTAAGGCTCGATGAACGAGGGGTGATTGTGCGACTCGATCTTGAAAACAGCCGCCAGTCCGTCGCCGATATCCACCGCGCCCGCGTTCTCCCCAGGCCCCTGGAGAACACGCGGGCCCTCGGTGGGCAGCGTGCGCAGGTGCACACGGGAGCTCTTGTAGCTGCAGTGTTCGGACCACATGACCGAAAAGATTCCGAGCTCGGTCAGGGACGGTTCCCGACCGAGCGCCGCAACGATGCGCTGGTATTCGTCCGGTATCAGACCGTGGCGGTCGAGCAAGGCGGCGTCGACGGTGCTCATTGCAAGTATCGGTCGTGCCTGCGAACTGTCATGCCATCAGGGCGCCGCTCGAGGCCAGCGACGCCACCACCGAATCGAACAACACGAGGCCGTCTTCACTGCCGAGCGCCGACTCGCATGCCCGCTCCGGGTGCGGCATCAGGCCCACGACGTTGCGCCTGTCGTTGCAGATTCCCGCAATCCCGTTCAGCGAGCCGTTCGGATTCGCCTCGTCGGCAATGCGCCCGCCGTTGTCGCAGTATCGGAAGATGACGCGGCCTGACGATTCGAGCTGCTCGAGCGTGACCTGATCCGCGAAGTAGTTCCCCTCGCCATGTGCGATCGGAAGCTTGAGGACCTGGCCTGCTGACGCTCGGTTCGTAAAGGGCGTGCTGGTCTGCTCCACCCGAACGCCGACATGCTCGCAGTGGAACTTCAGGTCCTTGTTGCGAAGGAGCGCGCCGGGCAGCAGCTTCGCCTCGCACAAGACCTGGAATCCATTACAGATTCCCAGGATTGGACCACCGCTGCCGGCGAACTCCCTGACGGCCGTCATGACCGGAGAAAACTGCGCGATCGCCCCAGTTCGCAAGTAGTCGCCGTACGAGAAGCCGCCGGGCAGAATGACGACGTCGGCACCCTTGAGCGTCGTGTCTTTGTGCCAGACGAACTCCGCGTCCTGGCCAAGCACGTGCTTTGTCGCGTGGTATGCGTCGTGATCGCAGTTGGAACCAGGGAAGACGATGACAGCGAATTTCATAACGAGCTTCCAGCTTCCAGCTGCCGGCTCCCAGCCAAGTGTTTCAAGGCGGCCGAGACGCGCTCCGGGCTCACCGTCGTGCTCGGGAAGCTGGCAGCTGGCAATTATCCAATTTCTATCCTGTAGCTCTCGATCACCGGATTCGCGAGCACTCTGCTCGCGACATCCGAAGCCAGCTCGCGGGCCTGGTCGGCAGATGGGGCATCGAGCTCGAGCTCGAAGTACTTGCCCTGCCGGACGTCGCTGATCCCCACGTAGCCCATCGAATGCAGCGACTCTGCAATGGTCCGGCCCTGGGGATCGAAGACCGATGGCTTCAACGTGACGAACACTCTGGCTCTCATTGAACCCTCAGGCTGAAGCACCGAATACCCGGCTGAAAATCGCGTCCACGTTACGCAGCTGATCGTCCAGGTCGAAGGCTTTTTCGATGTCGGCTGGCGGCAACACCGTCACCAGGTCCGCGTCCGCGAGCAACAGCCCCTTGAAGTCCTGCTTCTCATGAAAGGAACGCATGGCGTTTCTCTGGACCCACTCGTATGCCTGCTCGCGCGAGATTCCGCGGCGCGCGAGCTCGAGCAGGACGGTCCCCGAGAATACGACGCCCCTGGACCGCTCGAGATTCTCTTTCATCCGGTCCGGATACACGACCATGCCGCGCACGATCCGCGTGAACCGTCGCAGCATGTGATCCAACGCGATGAAGCTGTCCGGCAGGATCACGCGTTCCACCGACGAGTGCGAGATATCGCGTTCGTGCCAGAGGGCGACATTCTCGAACGCCGCCATGGCGTTCGCGCGAACCAGCCGGGCCAGCCCGGTGATCTGCTCACAACCGATCGGGTTCCGCTTGTGCGGCATCGCCGATGAGCCCTTCTGCCCCTTGGCGAACGGCTCCTCCACCTCGCCGATCTCGGTCTTCTGCAGGCCCCGGATCTCGAGAGCGAATTTCTCGAGCGACGCGGCCGTGATTGCGAGCGCCGAAAACAGCTCCGCGTGGCGATCACGCTGAATCACCTGGGACGAGACCGGCGCCGCCTCGAGCCCGAGCTTCTCGCAGACCCGCGCCTCGATCGCGGGATCCAGGTGAGCAAAGGTGCCGACCGCGCCTGAAATTTTGCCGGTCGAAATCGTGTCACGGGCGCGCAGCACACGATCCAGATCGCGCTGCAGTTCCGCGTACCAGAGGGCGAGCTTCAGGCCGAACGTCATCGGCTCGGCGTGGACACCGTGGGTTCGCCCGATCATCGGGGTGCGACGGTGTTCTTCGGCACGCGCCCGGACGGCATCCATCGCAGCGGCCACGTCCTTGACGATGAGGTCGCAGGCCTCGCGCATCTGCAGTGCCTGCGCGGTGTCGACGACGTCGGACGACGTCAGGCCGAAATGAAGCCAGCGGGCGGCGGGACCGACCCTTTCGGCAACGGCCGTCGTGAAGGCGATGACGTCATGCTGTGTGGTCTGCTCGATTTCTTCGATCCGCGCGATATCGAACGTGGCTTTCGCACGAAGCTCCGTGGCGGCGTCGACTGGCACGAGCCCCACTTCTGCCATGGCGTCGGTCGCCGCAAGCTCCACGTCGAGCCACGTCTCGTAGCGACGCCGCTCGGTCCAGATCGCTCCCATTTCGGGATTCGTGTACCGCCTGATCATCCCTCGGGCTGCTCCAGCGAGAGCCGACCCTGATCGAGGTTGGGGGTGCCTGCGCCGACCACCGTCGCCGCCAGCTGCGTGCCCGAAAACAGATCATTGGCGACCCGCTGAACGTCCTCGGCGGTGACCCCTTCGACTCCGGCCAGCGTCTCGTCAAGACTGAAGTGCCTGTCGAAATAGATCTCCTGGCGGGCGAGGTGAGACATCCGGCTGGCGGTGTTTTCGAGGCTGAGCATCAGGCTGCCCTTGAGGTGGTCCTTGGCGCGTCTCAGCTCGGATGCTGGCACCGCCTCCTTCTTCATGCCGCGCAGCTCGGCGACACACAGATCGGTGACCTCCTCGATGGCGTGGTTCGCGCAGCCTGCGTAAATCGTCAAATTTCCAGCATCGCGATACGCGCTGATTCCGCTGAAGACGGAGTACGCGAGCCCCCGCTTTTCGCGGACGTTTTGGAACAGCCGCGAGCTCATCGATCCACCGAGGACGGTGTTGAGGATGTAACTCACGTACCGATCATCGTGCTTCTGCGGATAACACGTCGTGCCCAGAACGAGGTGACTCTGCTCGAGCTCCTTCGTTCGCGTGATCACCTGG
>JACDBQ010000379.1 GCA_013694845.1 Acidobacteriota bacterium | reverse complement strand
ATGTTCTTTCGCGTGACCACCAGGTCGGTCCGCTTGCTCAACGCCACCTTGACGGCCTGCTCGAGATCGAGCGGCTGCGCGGTCACGGTCGGGCGGTCAACCGGGTTGATCGTGGCCCGCCAGAGCTCGTCCTCCGTACCGCCGACGATCAGGCGCTTGAGCGCCAGCTCGTTGTTGCGGAGTGTGGCCTGCGCGGTCACCAGCTGCTGCCGCCGATTGGCTTCCTCGGCTTGGGCCTGGACGACGTCGATCGGCGCCATGGTGCCGATCTCGACCCGCGACCGATTGTCGCCGACCAGTTTCGTTGCCAGCTCGAGAGAACGCTCGGCCTCTTCCACGGCCTGCCGGGCGTAGACCAGTTCCCAGTAGGCATTGCGCACCTGCGCGACGATGCTGACCTCGGACGCGCTGAGATTGATCTCGGCGATGTCCTGATTGATCTCATTGGTCAGAATCGTCGCCCGGATGTTGTCGATCTTGCGGTTCCGGAGCAACGGCTGGGTGATCTGCCCCTGCAGACCCGAGCTGAAGCAGGGATTGCAGGTCGAATTCGTCGAGCTGGTCTCGTTGCGGTTGTTGGTCCACTGCAGGTTGTAGTTGCCGCCTCCTCTCCAGACCTGCTGGGTGATTCCGCCGGACCAGCTCTGCGTCGTGCTGGTCGTTCTCACCCCGCCGGCAAACGCGCTGGTGTTCAAGTCGGTCTGATTGACGCTCCCGACCGTGGATGTCAGGGTCGGCAGATAGTTCGCGCGGGTCGCCGCCATCGAGTAGTCCCAGGTCTGGGGGGTGATCCGCTCGGAAATCAGGGTGAGGTTGTTCTCGGTCGCCCGCGTGACAGCTTCCTGCTCGGTGAGGTTGACCGTCGGCCCCTGGGCCGCGGTCTGCGGGGCCGGCGCCGGGGACGGGGTCGTCTGCTGCATTGCCTGCGCGATCAGCGACTGGACGTGCTCCTTCGATGGGTCCTGCGGCTTTTGCTGTGCCAGCGCCGGGAGCGCTGAAACGAAGATGAAGCCGGCCGCGGCCAGCGTGCGTGCGGTCTTGCTCACGAAACTCCTCCAGTGATAACTGACGATTGCCTCGGGTGATTACCGGCGACGCTCGGCGTCCTGCTTGCGGCGGTCGGTCTCTCGCTGACGATCGACCATGGCCTGGAAACGGGCATTCTGATCCGCATTGAGGAGCCGCCGCATGCGATAGAGCATGACGGTCCGCATCGTGTTCAGTTCGGCTCGCTTGGTTTCGATCTTCTGCACCTGGCGCGCGAAGACCGCGATATCGGTGGTATTGGCGCGGATCGTTTCGTTCAGCGATCGTTCGAGCTCGTTGACGGCCTCGCGCAACGGCAGGATCTTGGCGAGCTCCGCCTTGAAGACGGCGTCGATGGCCGTCGACTGGTCAGGAGCCAGGCCGATCTCCGCCACGTCTTTCGGGTCCTTCCACCATGGGCGGCGATCGTGGCTGCCGTCCCGCCGACCGTCCCGCGCCGGCTGGCTCTGCTGCGGATTCTCCTTTGGGGGCTGAGGCTGTTCTGACTGGCGGCTCTGCGCGACGGCATGTCCGGCCCCTGCGAAGACCATCGCAGCGAGCATCCACCGAAATTGCCTTGCCATTGTTGTAGCTCTCTCCGGGTTCACGATGACAAGGCGTATTACGACAGCCGGTGTAGCGCACGTTTACCGCGTGTGGCGAGCTCACCCCCTCACGGTTGGCTGAGGCCTAGGCAAGTCATTGATTATAAATTACATGTCGCGCTGGCAGTGTGATTGCCCGCCCGGCGCGGGCAGAGAGAAAGGATCGTCCTGACGCAGAGGGAGACTCGAGAGCTATCCGGATCGAGCGGGAGCCCGATCCCTCGCGCGAGCCCTATCCGATTTCCGACGAGGCCGCTGCGCCGTTCGCAAACATCCCGATACGCCGGATGACCTCGCCCACGATGTTGTTCGGGGTCGACGCCCCCGCCGTCAGGCCGACCCGCAAAGGGCCTGTTCCAGGCAACCAGTTTCGGGTCGTTGTCTCGATGCCGACAGTGGTGGAGGGTGCGCCAACCGGACGATGACGGATCTCTCCAGGCGAGACCAGACAGCCGGGTTCCGCGATGTGGAAGGTGGGCAGGCGCTCGGCGCAGATCCTCGCCAGGTTGCAGGTGTTGCTGCTGTTGTATCCCCCGACGACCACCATGAGGTCGAGGAGGTGATCGTCGAGGAGCGCGATCACCGCGTCCTGACGCTCCTGGGTCGCGCTGCAGATGGTATCGAATGCGCGGAAGTGTTCCTCGAGGCCTTCTGCACCATAACGGTCACGGATCGCCGCGCCAACCATCTCGCCGATCTCCAGCGATTCGGTCATCAGCATCGTGGTCTGGTTGGCACAGCCGACCCGAACCAGATCGCGTTCCGGGTCGAAGCCGGGCGAAGCCGCTCCGGCGAACCGGGCCATGAATGCGTCACGATCGCCGCCGTGGCGAATGTAGTCGCAGACGATCGACGCTTCGGCGCGATCGAGCACGACCAGGTAGCGGCCGTTGGGATGCTTCAGCGCCTGCGATGCGGTGGCTCGCGTTTCCTCGTGCTTGACCTTGCCGTGAATGACCGACGTGAACCCCTCGCGGGCGTAGCGGATCACATTCTTCCAGACGTTCAGGACGGATCCGCAGGTGGTGTCGACGAGCGTGCACCCCTGGCTCGACAGCTGCGCCATGTCGCCAACCGTGACGCCAAAGGCTGGGAGAATCACAACGTCGTCGGCGCCGAGGGTATCGGCCCGTTCGCCAGGGTCGGAGAGAAATCGGATGCCTTCGGCGCGGAGCCGGTCGTTCACATGCGGGTTGTGGATGATTTCCCCCGTGAGAAACACGTTGCGGCCGGGGAACCTCCGCCGTGCCTGATAGGCATAGTCAACGGCGCGATCGACGCCGTAGCAGAAGCCGAATTCGCGCGCGAGGTGAATGACGAGCCGTCCGGAAACGTAGCGGTAGTCGTCCACCCGAACCTGGTCGACGAGCCGGCTGTCGTAGGCCTCGGCGAGCTCCCCGGCGACGGCCTCTTTCATGTCGAGGCCCTTGCGGAAGATCAACGGTTGCGATGTTGCCAAATGGCTACCTGGGTTTGATGAAATCGCCGGCTCGCGGCGTGAACGTGTCGTAGGCGCGAAGCGCCTCGTAATCGGGGATCGCCGCTTCTTCGAGCTCGGCCAGCGTCGCGGCCTCATTGAAGCTGGCGGGGAGGGGCACCGCAATCGGCCCACCGGGATTCACCCGCGGTCCGGACGCGGTGATGCGGTCGGCCGGGAATGTCGAGGGGCCGGAGGAGAGCGACCGCAGGTCGAGCAATTGTCCGAGGCCGATGCCCGTGAGCACGCCAGCCGCGGCGGCGGCGGCGACCCATCGACGCACGGGTGAGGGGCGCATGGCTCCGGCCGGGGGTCTGGGGAAGGCCAGGACCCGCGCCGGCCGCGTGGCCGCCTCGAGGCGGCGGAAGATCTGCGCCTGCTGCGACGCCAGCCGGTCGGCCTTGATGACCTCCTGGGCCTCGCCGACCGCGTCATCACGCAGCTCCTCGAGCCAGTTGGAAAACGAGGTGAACCGGATGCGGCATTCCGCGCAGCCCCGGAGGTGCGGGTGCTCCGAAGGCGCTGTGCCGTCGGCGAGCGCGTTCGTCCATAGCTCGGCAAACGCAGCGTCGTCGAGATGGCTGGTTATGCGGCGAGGTATGGACACTCTATCTCTCCTTGTTCTGCCCGGCGCCTTCGCCAAGCAGGACACGCAGCTTCCGGATCGCGCGGAACAGGTGCACGCGAACGGTTGACTCGTTCAAACCGGTCAGGGCGCTGACGTCCCTCGACGTGCACCCCTCGTAATGGCTCAACATGAAGACCGACCGCTGTCGATCGGGCAGCCTGGCGATCGCCTCCGCCAGCCGCCGCCTGCGTTCGCGCGACAGCAGCTGGTCTTCGGGTGACGGCCCGTGGCCTGGCGTCCGCTCGGCAAAATCGCGCTCGCCACCGGGGCCGTCCGGCATCGAGGTCATCCATCGCTCGCGTCGCGTTCGCGACTTGATCCGATCCAGGCATCCATTGATCAGGATGCGCGTGAACCAGACCTCGAACGGAAGCTCTTCTCGAAAGGTCGCCAGGTGCGAGTACGCCTTGACGAACGCGTCCTGAACGGCTTCGTCCACGTCGGCCGCGTTCCGCAGGTAATGGTAGGCGATCCTCGCGGCCCGGCGCTGATGCCTGGTGACCAGTTCGGCATACCGCTCGCGAGCCTCGGCGTGCTGCCCGGCGGCCTGAAGCGACTTCACCGCCGAAGCGGCGAGGCCGTCTGCCTCCCGGCCCGGGAGGCCCGTCGCGTGAGCTCCTGTCATGAATACGCCCTGTGGCCTGAGTCGTTTACCGACAATTCATTATATCGGGGACAGGCCCCGGCGTCGGGGACAGGCCCCGGCGCGGGTGCAGACGGTAGAATGCCGGTCATGATCTCTCGCCCGGCGGCAGAGCAGGGGCGCCCCCGGGCGTCGGAATTCGTCTTCGCCCGCCTTCGCTACGACTCTGGCGACTGGGACTACAACCCGAAGGTTGCGGCCAACGTGCTCAACTCGATCCTGGAGTACACCAACATCAGGGTCTTTCCGGAGGAAGTCGTGATTCCGGCCGGTTCGGACGACCTGCTGTCCTTCCCATTCCTATTCATGACCGGACACAAGCTGGTCAGATTCTCCGCGAAGGAACGGGCGCGTTTGCGCCAATTCGTGGAGAGCGGTGGACTCCTGTTCTCGGACGACTGCAATCACGACGTCAATGGACTCTATGCCCGCAGCTTCGAGGAGGAGATGCGGACGATCTTCGCCAAGCGGGGGGCGCTCCCCAAGCTGCCGAACAGCCATCCCCTCTACCGGAGTTTCTTCACGTTTCCGTCCGGACCGCCGCAGACCTCGCACGAGTTGAATGGCTGGGGGGATGAGCTGGTCCACGACTACCTCCGCGGGCTCGAGCACCGAAACCGGCTCGGCGTGCTGTACAGCAACAAGGATTACGGTTGCGAGTGGGATTACGACTGGCGGAACAAGCGCTTCCAGCGCGAGGACAACACCCGCTTCGCCATCAACGTCATCGTCTACCTGATGACCGGCTGAACGCCTACGATCGCCCGGACTTCGGGCCGATAGTGGTGTGGATGAAGGTCCTGGTCCGCCCGGCGATGTGCGCGATGGTTTTCGCGGCGGTGACAGGAGCGGCGTGTGCCAGGCGTGAGCCCCGGCCCGAGCTCGTCCCCGGGCCCGACCCTTCAGCGCGTCTCCGGATCCAGGTCGGGGAGGACAGAAATGCCGTCCGCGTGATCCCGCTCGAGGAGTACGTCCGTGGCTCGGTCTTGTCTGAGTCCGCCGCGCCGTCGGGTGACCCCGTGGTCGCCGGCCAGATGCTGCAGGTCCAGTCGATCGTCGCCCGCACGTATGCGCTGGCCAACCGCGGACGGCATGCGACCCAGGGATTCGACCTGTGCTCCACCACCCACTGCCAGCTGTTTCAGCCGTCCCGGCTGGTGACATCCAGATGGGTGGTGGCCGCGACCGAGGCGGTGCGCGTGACTCGTGGCAGGGTCCTATGGCACGCAGGCGCGGCCGCCGTGGCCGTCTTCCACGCGGACTGCGGCGGCTACACCAGCACACCTCGGGCCGCATGGGGAGGCACCGACCGCGCGTACCTCAATGGTTTCCGTGACGATGGGCCGGCAGACGGAGTGCACGCGACATGGACGTACGCAGTGGAGTCGTTACGGCTTCGCGAGGCGCTCAACACCGACCATCGCACCCGGGTAGGTGAGTGGCTTGACGGCATCACGGTCCTTGACCGCGATGCCTCGGGTCGCGCGGAGACGGTGGCACTCAACGGCGAGAACGAGCGGCTGGTGAGAGGAGACATCCTCCGCCAGGTGGTGACCGGCCGGCTCGGCGCGCGAACGTTGCGGAGCACACTCTTTGCAGTGCGTCGCGCTGGCAGCAGCCTGGTCTTCGATGGGCGGGGTCATGGTCATGGCGTCGGGCTCTGCCAGGTGGGGGCGCTGGCGTGCCTGAGAGCCGGTGCTTCTCCGGACGACGTCCTCAGGCGCTATTACCCGGGGATCACGCTGCACGTGGTCGATTGATCCGCGCAAATAGCCGACGTCGTTGACTTCCCAGCAGCCGACTCGGTACGATCTTGCGGTTTACACTGACCGACTCACACCCCGCAGGGTGCTACACAGAGGACGGCGCCGGCGGCGCCCGGAGCGAGGAGCCATGGCACAGGCGCAGCAGCAGGAGACAGGCCTCGAGACGCACGGCATCCGGAACGTGGCCCGGGTTTACTGGAACCTGAGCGTGCCGGCGTTGTACGAGGAGGCGGTACGCCGCCGCGAGGCCTCCATTTCCGTCGCGGGGCCGCTCGTCTGCCGGACGGGGCAGCACACGGGACGTTCCCCGAACGACAAGTTCATCGTGCGCGAACCGTCCAGTGCGGAGAAGGTGTGGTGGAGTAAGGTGAACCGCCCGATCGAGGCTGCGCACTTCGATGCCCTGCACCAGCGGATGCTGAACTACTGCGAGGGCAAGGAGCTTTTCGTCCAGGACTGCTTCGCCGGCGCCGACTCGCGGTACCGGCTGCCGGTCCGCATCATCACCGAGCAGGCATGGCACAGTCTGTTCGCGCGGCACATGTTCATCGAAGCCCGCGATGCGGTGGGCGCCCCGTTCCACACCCCGGAGTTCACCGTCATCGACCTGCCCGGGCTGACCGCGGATCCGAGGGCGCATGGCACCAACTCCGAGGTGTTCATCCTGCTCAATTTCGCCAAGAAGCTCGTCCTGATCGGCGGGACGAGCTACGCCGGTGAGATCAAGAAGTCCATCTTCACGGTGATGAATTACCTGCTCCCGCTCCGCGACGTGCTGTCGATGCACTGTTCGGCGAACGTCGGCGCGGCCGGTGACGTCGCGTTGTTTTTCGGACTGTCGGGTACGGGCAAGACCACCCTCTCGAGCGACCCGGACCGCGGGTTGATCGGCGATGACGAACACGGCTGGAGCGACGAGGGCGTGTTCAACATCGAGGGGGGCTGCTACGCCAAGATGATCAAGCTCTCGGCGGAGGCCGAGCCGCAGATCTACTCGACCACCCAGCGGTTCGGAACCGTGCTGGAGAACGTCCGCATGGACGTCGCCTCCCGGCACCTGGATCTCGATGACGCCTCGCTGACCGAGAACACGCGGGGCGCGTATCCGCTGGAATTCATCGACAATGCGCTTCCGTCAGGCCGCGGCGGGCACCCGAAAAACATCGTGATGCTGACCGCGGACGCCTTCGGCGTCCTGCCGCCGCTTGCGCGACTGTCGCCGGCTGGCGCCATGTACCACTTCCTCTCCGGCTACACCGCGAAAGTCGCCGGCACCGAAAAGGGCGTGACCGAGCCAAAGGCGACGTTCAGCACCTGCTTCGGGGCCCCGTTCATGGTGCTGCACCCCACGGTCTACGCCGACTTCCTCGGCAAGCGGATCGCGCGTCATGACGCGAAGGTGTGGCTGGTGAACACCGGCTGGACCGGCGGTGCGTATGGCGTTGGTTCGCGGATGAAGATCGCCCACACCCGGGCGATGATCCGCGCCGCCCTGTCCGGCGAGCTGGACAACGTCCGGTTCGAGACGGACCCGATCTTCAACCTCGAGGTGCCGCAGTCGGTGCAGGGCGTTCCCACCGACGTCCTGAACCCCCGAAACACGTGGACGAATGCGTCCGAGTACGATGCTCAGGCGAAGAAGCTCGCGGCCATGTTCATCGAGAACTTCAAGGCCTTCGAGGCCGACGCGGGCACGGACGTCAAGGCCGCGGGCCCGAAACAATTCTGAATGCTGAATGTTGAATGCTGAAGTAAGGGTACAATTTCGGCCTTACTTCAGCATTCAGCATCCAGCATTGCCTTACCTTCCCACGATCGGCCTCGAAGTTCACGCGCAGTTACTTACCTCCAGCAAGATTTTCTGCGGCTGCAGCACGTCGTACGGCGCGGCTCCCAATACCCAGGTCTGCCCGGTGTGTCTCGGCTTCCCCGGAACCTTGCCCGTTCTGAATCGCCGGGCGGTCGAACACGCCATCCGGGCGGCCCTGGCGCTCGAGTGCACCGTTCATCCGGTCTCCGTATTCGCGCGCAAGCACTACTTCTATCCCGACCTCCCGAAGGGCTATCAGATTTCCCAGCACGCCCAGCCGCTCGCGTCCGGCGGGCACGTGACCGTGGACGGTCCAGACGGTCAGCGCCGCATTCGGCTCGCGCGGCTGCACATGGAAGAAGACGCAGGGAAGTCCCTGCACGGTGAGAGTGCGGAGAAGGCGGCGACGACGGCGATCGATTTCAATCGCAGCGGGGTGCCGTTGATCGAGATCGTCACTGAACCGGACATCGACTCCGCGGCGCTCGCGGCTGCATGCTTCAGCCGGATCCGGGAGGTGCTCGTTGCGCTCGGCGTGAATGACGGCAACATGGAACAGGGCAGCCTTCGTTGCGACGCCAACGTATCGGTCAGGCCTCTCCCGGGTGCACCCCTGGGCGTCAAGACCGAGACCAAAAACATCAACTCCTTCCGATATGTGCAGCGCGCGATTCAATTCGAGATCGAGCGGCAGATCGATCTGCTGACGACAGGCGGGCTGGTCGAGGCCGAAACGCGTTTGTGGGACAGCTCGAGCGGACGAACGGTGTCCATGCGCGGCAAGGAGGAGGCGCACGATTATCGTTACCTCCCCGAGCCTGACCTCGCGCCGGTCCAGGTCACCGAGGCGTTCGTGGACGAACTGCGGAAGACGAAGACCGCGCTGCCAGAGCGAACGCGTGAACGCCTGGTCGAACAGTACGGGTTGCCCGCGTACGATGCAGGGGTCCTCACCCAGTCGTCGGCCCTGACCGCCTATTTCGAGCAGACCGTCGCTGCCTCCGGAAGCCCGAAGCCGACCAGCAACTGGATCATGGTCGAAGTCCTGGGACGGTTGAACGCCGAAGGGCTGGAGATCGGCGACCTTCGAATCACGCCGGACGCGCTGGCCGGCTTGATTCGGCTGGTCGAGTCGGGCAGGATTACCGGGCCGACGGCCAAGCTCGTGTTCGAGCGCATGTTCGTCGAGGGCGGCAGCGCCGAGGCCATCGTGGAAGCCGGGGGGCTGGCCCGCGTGGATGACGAGGGGGCGATCGAAGTAATGGTGCGCGCGACGCTGGCAGCCAATCCGACGCCGGTGGCGCAATACCGCGCCGGCAAGAAGCAGACGTTCGGGTTCCTGGTCGGGCAGGTGATGAAAGCGAGTGGCGGCAAGGCCGATCCGGAAAAGGTTGCAACCATCGTCCGTCGATTGATCGAACCGTGAGGCGTCGACCCCGAGACTCATGATCGAAGCTGACCGCATCTCGAAGACCTATGCGCGTGGCGTTTACGCGCTGCGCGATCTGTCGCTGCGCATCGACAAAGGCGACTTCGTCTTCCTGACCGGCCCGAGTGGAGCAGGCAAATCGACGCTGCTCCGGCTGCTGCTGCGCCGGGACGTTCCGTCCGAGGGGCAGCTCATCGTCGGCGGCCGCAACCTCGCGGAGCTGACGCCGCGGCAGGTCCAGGCATACCGTCGCTCCCTCGGATTCGTCTTTCAGGACTTCAAGCTGCTGCAGAACAAGACCGTCCTCCAGAATGTCGCGTTGGTGCCGCGCGTCCTTGGCATGCCTCCCTCGCAGCAGCAGCGGCGCACATTCCAGGTTCTCAAATGGGTCGGCCTGCAGCACCGGATGAGTGCCTACCCGCTCGAGTTGTCGGGCGGCGAGCAGCAGCGCGTCGCGATCGCCCGCGCGATCGTGAACGACCCCGTCATCATCCTGGCCGACGAACCGACGGGAAATCTGGATCCCGACCTGTCGCTCGAGATCATGAACCTGTTTCGCGAGATCAACGCCCGCGGTACCACGGTGGTCGTCGCCACCCACGATCGCGAGTTGATCAGGCGCGTCGGCCGGCGCTCGGTCACGCTGAATCACGGCCAGATCGCGGAGCTGGCCTAGACTTGGACTAAGACCAGTGCGGGCGTTGCAGTACTTCTTTTCCGAAGCGGTGGCGAGCCTGTGGCGGGCGCGCTCCGCCGCGGTGCTCGCGATCGTCACGATCGCGGTCGGCCTGTTCGTGCTGGGTTTCTTCCTCGTGCTGAACACGAACCTTCAGCGCGTCGTCAGCCAATGGAGCGAGTCAGCCGAGCTCTCGGTTTATCTGAACGACGACGCCACGGCGGAGCAGTTGAAGAGCGTCGACGAGATGGTTGCCGGCAGCGGGTTGAGCTCACGACGGCACTACCTCTCGAAAGCCGCGGCACTGGCGCGGTTCAAGGGGGATTTTCCGGATCTCGCATCGACGGCCGGGGCCCTGAGCGGTAATCCATTCCCCGCATCGTTCGAAGTGCAGTTGCGGACTGACGTTCGTGGAGCCACCGGGGCGGTGGACGGCTTCGTGACGGCGATGTCGGGGATGCCCGGGGTTGCCGACGTCCACTATGATCGTGAGTGGCTGACCCGGCTGAACGCGGTCGTGCGCGGAATGCGGATCGCCGGAGGCGTAATCGTGGTCATGCTGGCACTCGCCGCGGCCATGACGGTAGCGAACGTGGTCCGGCTGGCGGCGGCCTCGCGGCGTGACGAAATTGAAATCATGCAGCTGGTCGGCGCGCCATTCGCCTACGTCAGAGGGCCGTTCGTCGCGGAGGGCATTCTCCAGGGCGGAGCCGGTGCCCTTCTTGCGCTTCTGGCGCTGGCAGCTGGCTTCTACGCCCTGCGGCTGCGATTCGGCGCGGCCGCCGTGCAGGCCACCGGCGGAGACTCTCTGACATTTCTGCCCGTCCCCGTCGTGGCCATTCTGCTGCTTGGCGGAATGACGCTTGGTTGTATCGGGGGATATGTCGTGGCCCGTCGCGTGCGGTAGGGTTTGACAGCCGTTCCCCTCCCGCTTACACTCAACTGATCCACCCCATGATCCACGCGAGGACTCGCATGGCACGCGTCAGCCCACTGAGGGTTTCCAGCGCCTCTGTCCCGGTTCTCTCTGAGTTCTACCGCAAGGAATTCATCCGGCATCGCGAGTGCCTGGCGCGGCAGCGTGAGTACTTCTCCGAGCGCGCCATTACGGATGCAGATGCGGCGCTCGCGCGCGTGATCGGCCAGCTCGAAGAAATCTGTGAGCAGGAAGGGGCCGATCAACTGATCGGACGCCTGCTCCGCCAGTTCAACGCCGTGACCGGCCTATCGGGCTGGTCGGATCCCAAGCAGCTGAACTGAACGATCCGCTCGACCTTCTCCGCCGCGACGCCGTCGCCATTCTCCGAGCGGCCGTCGATGCGGTCGATCCGTATCCGCTCGTCGTCGCCGCCCTCGCCCGCCAGTCCCACTTTCAATCTTCGTCGATCGCTACCGTCCGCGTCGTCGCCGCCGGCAAAGCCGCATGGCCCATGATCCAAGCCGCGTGTGCAGCGCTGAGGTCACGGGTAACCTCCGGTGTCGCGGTCGGGCAGCGCGGCGCCGGGCTCCTTCCGGGACACATCGAGTGGCTGGACGGCGCGCACCCGCTCCCCGACGAGCGCAGCCTTCGCGCGGCCAGTCGCGCACTGGAGCTCGCAGGCGAAGCTCGAGTCTCCGGCGAGGCCTTGCTCGTGCTGCTGTCCGGTGGCGCTTCCGCCATGCTCGCGGCACCCGCAGGTGATCTCTCACTGGAGGACAAGCAGCGGACGACGACGGCACTGATGCGAGCGGGGGCTGAGATCGGCCAGTTGAACTGCGTGCGAAAACATCTGTCGCTCGTCAAAGGCGGACGCCTCGGCGTTCAGGCCGGCCGGTGCGTGACACTGGCGATCTCGGACGTACACGTGCCGGCCGATGATCCGGCAACGATCGGATCAGGTCCGACCAGCGCCGATCCGACCACCTACGCAGACGCGATCAGCGTCCTCGGGCGGTTGCGTTGCCAGGTACCCGTCGCGGTGCGCACTCACCTCGAACGCGGCGCCGCGGGGGAGATCGCGGAAACGCCGAAGCCGGGGGACGGGCGGCTTCGCGACACGTCCTTCACCGTGATCGCGAATCGTCATGCGGCGGTGCGTGGCGCGACTCTCGAAGCCAGCCGCCGCGGCTACATCGTCCACGTCATTGAACGGCCGACCCAGGGTGAGGCAGCGGTTTCAGGCCGGCGCTTCGTCGAAGCGGCGCGGGCGCAGCGATCCGCCGGGTCGCCGAGTTGCGTCATCGGCTCCGGAGAGACCACCGTGACGGTCGCAGGCGACGGACGCGGCGGCCGCAACCAGGAATTCGTACTGGGTGCCGCAGCGCTCCTCACTGACCCGGGTGTGGCTGTGGTGGTTGCGAGTGCGGGCACCGACGGCGTGGACGGCCCGACCGACGCGTCGGGAGCGATGGCGACCTCCACAACGGTGGCGCGCTGCGCCGGTCTTGGCATCGAGCTCGACGATGTCCTGGCCAGGAATGACGCCTACACCGCGCTGGGGCGGCTTGGAGACCTGGTGAAGTGGGGACCATCGATGACCAACGTCGGGGATGTTCACGTCGTGCTTACAATGAGAGCATGACGCGCGGCCGAATCCTCTTGTCTGCCCTCGTGGTCCTCGTCGTCTGCCTGGGGCTCGGCTACGCCTGGGGATCGTCGGGAAGGGGCGTGCTGCAGACTGCGCTGGACGATTCGCGCCAGCAACTGGATCTGGCCGAAGCGCGCGGGGCGCTGCTCGACGCCCGGGTGAGTCTCTACAACAACAACTTCGGCGACGCATCGAGACGTTTCGACGATGCCAAGGAACCGCTGCGGCGGGTCAAGGACCGCTATCAGGACGGGGGCGAGAGTCGGGCGGCATCGAGTATCGACGCCGCGCTGACCCACGTGGATGAAGCCCAGCGACTGGCGGGGAAGCTCGATCCCGCGTCGAACTCCCGCGCGGGCGAGGCGCTCGAGGCCATCAGGGTGGCCACCGACCGCTGATCCACTGGTGGGGAGGCTACCGCAGCAGTGTGGCCTTCAACTCCACCGTCAGCCGCCGGTCGGATGTCGGGTCGAAGGTCTCGGAGATCACGACGGCCTTGCCGGACTCGAGCACGACATTGACGCGTTCGTTCACCGTCCACAGGCCCGGCTCCGCACTGGCGGCGGCGGTCGTTTGCGGCTGGTACTCCAGGGCGACGTCCAGGCGCATGAGAGAATCCCGCAGCATCGTGGGGCGGGCATCGACATTGATCGACACTGACCGATACCGCTCCCCCGCGCGCACGCTGCCGCCGCTGCGAATGGAGCCGTTCTGCCGGTCGGATGTCATCAGCGTCACGACTTTTTTCGCGGGGCTCGCCTGACCGACTTGCTCGGATATCGTGACCTCGACCCGGATATTCACCGCCTGCGCTGGATCCGGCCTCGCCGTTGCCGCTTCCGGTTTGGACGTTTGGGGCAACCCGGCTTGCGCAGCCGATGCACCGGTCGCGATTGCGATCAGGAGGGCCGTGAGCAGGAGGTGACGGCATTTCATCTGTGTGTCCTCATTTTCGAATGGGCAGTGCGCTGACGGTCAGGGGCGTTATCGTGATCGGCTGCAGCACGATCGGGGCGATCGCGATGGTCGGGGGCGACGCCACCATGTCGTCAGCAGCCACTACCTGGTCGAGGTGCCCCGGGAAGACCGAGGGGTCGAGCTGGATCGGACGACCGAGGCTCGCGGCCCTGATCCGACCGCGGCCCTGATCGAAGATCACGCCTGGTGCTCGTCGCGGCCGTTCGACCGAGGCCGTGGCGCGGCCGACCTGTCGTGCCCGCGGCTGCGATGCTTCGGCTGAGGGCGCCGGGGAGGGCCGAGCCGAGGCAATCTCGGTCGGGACCACCGGCTGCGGCTTGGGGATCCCCGTCGAAGTCCAGAACAGGACGAGCGCGACGGCAACCGCTGCGGTGCCCATCGCTGGCACCAGCCACGATCCTCGTGGCGCAGACGTGCTCAGGCGGGCCGTGACCCGGTGCCGAAGGCCGGCCCGCGGGTCGACCTGCATCATGCCGCGCACCGCGCGGTCGATCGCTGCGTCCAGCCGTCCTCGTTCTTCGTTAGGCATCGACATATCCCATCGCCGCGAGCTTGCGCTTCAGGACCCGGCGCGCTTCCGCCACCCGCCACTTGACCGTCCCCACCGGTGCGTTCAGCATCCGTCCGATTTCGTCATAGGTATGTTCGCCGGTGCCTGCGAGCAGCAGTGCGTCGCGGAGTTTACGGGGCAGCGTGCGAATCAGCTTCCGGACGTCGCGCTGCAGTTCGTGTGATTCGAGCGATTCATCTGGTGTCCGGTCGGATGACGGGATCCGTTCCACGATGTCGAACATGTCGTCGCCGGCCTCATCGCGTGAGGCGGATGCTGCCAGCTTGAGCCATTTGGTCAGGGCCTTGCGCCGGTCGATCGCCTTGCGCCACGTGATCGACAACAGCCAGGTCCGGAACTGGGACTCGCCACGAAACCCCGAGAGCTTACGCCAGGCGGTCACGAACGCGTCCTGTGCGACATCCTCCGCTTCTGTCGGCGAGCCGACGGCCGCCAAGGCGGCGCGGAAGACGGCCCGGCGGTTGCGTTCGACGAGTTCGCCGAACGCCTCCGTGTCGCCGGCCTGAGCCAGCCGTACGAGGTCGAGGTCCGTTACCTCCGCGGACTGGGCTGCCGTCACACGCTCTGTAGACTGGGGCACGCCGGGCACGGTTGGAATTTCGTTGGCGCAGTAAGATCGAACCGATGTTGAATCACGAGCAGTTGCTGCGACTCATCCGGGACACCATGGAACACCCCGCGACCGCGCGGGAGATGCAGCAGGAGCTCAAGATACCCCGGGAACAGCGGGGGACCCTCAGGCAGCTGCTGAAAGAGCTGACCCGCCGCGGCGACCTGATCGAGACGCGGGGCAACCGCTACGGCCTGCCCGACCGCATGAACCTGGTCGTCGGCCGGATCACCACCCACCCCCGCGGATTCGGCTTCGTTTCCGTCGACAGGGGGCCTGGCCCCGATTCCCGCCGCACCGAAAAAGCCGGACAGACGGCTCCCCGCAAACCCTTGCGCCGCAAGGAGAAGGGCGAAACGGGGCCTGGCCCCGTCTGGAACGGGGACCTGTACATCGCGGGCAGTAATTTGAACCAGGCGATGCATGGGGACCGGGTGGTGGCGCGGGTGGAGCGGATCGGGACGGACGGCCGCGCCGAAGGACGGATCGTTCGCATCCTCGAGCGCGCATCGTCCACGATCGTCGGCAGGTTCGACGTGGACGGATCCGGCGTCGGCTTCGTCGTCCCTTTCGACCGCCGCCTGATCATGGACGTCCACATTCCCGGCGGGGAACAGGCCGACGCCACGCCCGGCGACATGGTGCTCGTCGACATCACCCGCTGGCCGACTCCCACCCGCGGGCCCCTCGGCCGGGTGACGGAAGTGCTCGGTGACATCGACGAACCCGGCGTCGACACCGAGATCATCATCCGGAAGTACGGAATCCCCGACGAGCACGGCGCGGACGCCGTCGCGGAAGCGACGAAGCTCGGGTCCGCGGTTCGCGAGAAGGATCTGAAGAGCCGCACCGACTTCCGCCCGCTGACGACCGTCACGATCGACGGGGAGCACGCGCGCGACTTCGACGATGCCATCACGCTGGACACGCGACCGAACGGCAACTACTGGCTGGGAGTGCACATCGCTGACGTCGCGCACTACGTCGTCGAGGGCAGCGCACTTGACGACGAGGCCTACGATCGGGCCACGTCCGTCTATTTCCCGGAGCGCGCGGTCCACATGTTTCCGTCCGAGCTGTCCACCGGGCTGTGCAGCCTCAATCCACGGGTGGACAGGCTCGTCCAGTCGTGCCTGATGGAAATCGACCCGCAGGGAACCGTCGTTCGCTACGAGCTCCACGATGGCGTCATCAACAGCAATGAGCGCATGACGTATACGGACGTCAGCGCGATCCTCACCGAGAGGGATCCGGAGACGATCGCTCGTTACGAGACCCTGGTGCCGCTGTTCGACTTGATGCGCGAGCTGTTCGGCATCCTGAACAAGCGGCGGCGGCGACGCGGCTCGATCGACTTCGACCTGAAGGAACCGGAGCTCGTGCTCGACGACGAAGGCATGGTCGAAGCGATCATCGCGCTCGAGCGGAACGTCGCGCACCGCCTGATCGAGGAGTTCATGCTGGTCGCCAACGAGACTGTCGCGCAGCACCTCAACGACCACGACGTGCCGACGCTCTACCGGATCCACGAAGATCCCGACCCCCTCAAGGTCGCCGAATTCGAGGAGTTCGTCGGCACCCTCGGATACAGCCTGGCCAGCACGCCGGACAGCGTGTCCCCCCGGCATTTCCAGAAGCTCGTCGAACGGATGCGAGGAACGCCGGAGGAAAAGCCGATCGCCTTTCTGATGCTGCGCACGATGCAGAAGGCGCGATACGACCCGGAGAATCTCGGTCACTTCGGACTCGCGGCCGAGAGCTACACGCACTTCACCTCGCCGATCAGGCGGTATCCGGATCTCATCGTCCATCGAACCCTGCGCGAGTCGCGTCATCGGGCGATGGATCAGCAGAGGATCGATCAGCTCCAGGAAGACATGCCGGAGATCGCGCGGCACACGTCGGAGCGCGAGCGTCGAGCGGACGACGCAGAACGCGAACTGGTGCAATGGAAAAAAGTCCGGTTCATGGCCGACAAGGTCGGAGACGAATTCGAGGGATACATCACCGGCGTCAGCGCGTTCGGCCTGTACATCGAGTTGATCGAACACTTCGTGGAGGGCATGGTCCACGTCTCCACCATGGCCGACGACTACTACCGCTTCCTCGAGAAGTCGCACCTGTTGAAAGGGGAGAACACCGGCAAGGTCTACCGCCTTGGCGACCGGGTGACCGTGCAGGTGATCAAGGTCGACATGGAACGTCGGCAGGTAGACCTCGGCCTGTCCGAGATCCTGGAGCGGGTGCGCGAGTCCGAAGAGAACCGGGGACCGCGGCGCAGCCGCGTGCAACCGAAACGTGAGGACCACCTCCGCGGCGCACGGTCGACACACAAGGGGACGCACAAGAAGAAAGGACGGCCGGGGAAGAAGGAACGAGCGGGCAGGGGGAAGCGGTAAAACTTAGAGCACCAAACACAGTTTCAAGGCTTGTCCCCCTCGTCCTTGGTCGACTCCTTGAAATTCTTGATGCCCTTACCCAGGCCGCGCCCGATCTCGGGCAGGCGGCTTGCGCCAAAGAGCAGCAGGATGATTACCAGAATGATGATGAGCTCGGGAATCCCGATGCTGCCAAACATGATTGCTCCTTGGATTCGGGGAAACACCGCAAATTCTACCACCCTGAGGACGATGAGTCTGCTCGGCATCGCCGCGGCCGTCGCGGTGCTCTGGCCCGCAGAGCTCAAGTTGGAGGCGATGCCGGCGCGTGAAAGCGCGCAATTCACCTCTTCCGTCAATCTCGTCGAGGTCTATGCGAGTGTCGTCGAGGACGGCTCGGGGGAGCCGGTCCGCGGCCTGCCGCAGGAGGATTTCGAGATCCTCGAGGACGGCCAGCCACAGACGATCACGGCGTTCTCTGCCGGTGACTTTCCGCTGACCGCGGCCCTGGCCCTGGATGCCAGCTTCAGTATGGCAGGACCGCCGCTCACCAGGGTGAAGTCGGCGGCCCGCGCATTCCTCAACGCGCTGAGCCCGTCCGATGAGGCGGTCACCGTGGGGATCGGCAGCGAGGCGAGCGTGCTGGCATCCGCGAGCACGAACAAAGCAGCACACCTGGACGCCGTTGACGGGTTGAGCGCGTGGGGCACGACGCCATTGCACGACGCGATCATCGCCTCGATCGCCGCAGTGGACGCGTCCCGCGGAAGGCGGGCGCTGGTGATCCTGTCGGACGGTGACGACCGCTACAGCGACGCGGCTGCCGCGGATGCGGTCGAGCGCGCGCGCCGGTCGAACGTCATCGTCTATCCGGTCGCACTCGGGACGCTCCGGCCGCCTCTCTTCGCCGAGCTCGCCACCCTGACCGGCGGACGATCGTTTCACGCGCCGGGTCTCTCCGGCCTCGACGGGATGCTGACGATGATCGTCGCGCAGCTGCGGGAGCAGTACCTGCTCGGCTACTCGCCCGGACGCCAGCCCGTGGCCGGCAGCAATGAGTGGCGATCGATCACGGTCCGCGTCAAAAAGCCCGGCGTCTCGATCCGCGCGAGGGACGGCTACTACGTCCGCTGACCGCCAAACAATTGGATCATCAGGCGCACTTCCAGAGTGGCGACCAGACGACGACGCAACGTGCCGTAGGCCTGCTCGCCGGCGACGAGGTCCGACATGACCGCGCGGATCCGTCCGCTGCGCTGAAGCGCGGAGATCAGCAACCCCATGAACCGGGGCTGAAAAAACCTCGCCTTGAGCCGGGCCGCGAGTATGAGCTCCGAGTAGATCCCATCGCGCAGCGATTCCGCATAGGATCGCGACGCGTCGCGGTGTTCCAAAATGCTCGTGGCCGCGTACGCACCCGACAACAAGGCGTAGAAGATGCCCTCCCGCGTGATCGGATCGACCAGTCCGGCGGCATCCCCGACGAGGAGCCAGCGTTCGCCGGACGGCTGCTGGCGCTCCAGGGCCGCGACGCCAAGCGACGGGATCGGCCAGCTGTAACGCTGCCGGGTGCCACCATCGACATTAACCGCGATCCACCGTTCCGTGAGCGCCAGCAGCCTGGAGGTGGATGTCACATTGGCCTGCGCGCAGGCGCCGACGGCGACATGATCGTGACGGGGGAATGACCAGAGATAGCCGGATGGGTCGTCGTCGAATGCGATGTCGATCTGCCGCGATGTGACCCCGTGCACGTAGTAGCCGGCCGCGATCGAGAGGTCCTCCCGGGCAAAGGGCGACGACACGCGGCGGCGGACGAGGCTCGCGGGGCCATCTGCGCCAACGAGCCACGCCGCTTCGATCTCGCCGGTCGGCGTCGAGACGCTCCATCGAGTGGCCAATCGCTGTACGTCGGTGACACGCTCCCGAACGATCGTTGCGCCGGCCTGCTCGGCCCGAGCCAGAAGGTCGCCATCGAAGGCCATGCGTGGCACGACCGCAAGGCGCATCCCGGCTTCGGAGTCGACCAGCGGCATCGTCAACTGGCGGTCCCGGTGGATGAACCGGGCGGAGTCGATCGCGACCCCGTTGGCGACCTGCTGGACCGATGATCCAAGGAGGGCGAGGGCTCGCGCCGAGACCCCGCCGCCACAGGGTTTCTCGCGCGGATGACTCGCGTCGATGAGCGCAACCCTGGCGCCACCGGATGCCAGGTTGAAGGCCGCCCAGGCTCCGGCGGGTCCGCCACCGGTGATCGCTACATCGAAAAGGGTCAAGTCTTCAGGGCTCCGGACGTCAATTCTGCACCAGAGGCGTCCAAACTGGATGACGCCGCCGAACGGATATTTCACGGAATCCCAGGCACAGCCGAGGCATCCTTATTGCACTCTTGCGGATGGCGGCCGAAACGTCCAGAATGACAGCAGTTTCCCACGACAATTCGAGACAATGAGCCAGGATCTTCACGCCGGCGCCAGTCCCAACGCGAGATTCCTCGCCGGCGAGGTCGATGCGAAGAAGCTCGACGCGAAGCGCGCCGGGAACGCGACGCTCATATCCCTTATCGTACACGGCGGGTTCGTGCTGCTCGCCCTGTTTGCGATTGCCCACCCAATTTCGCCAGCGTCTCTAGTCCGCAACGAGCCGCCCCCCGATATCGTCTGGCTCGATCAGCCCGGACCCGGCGGGGGTGGTGGCGGCGGTGGCAACCGCATGCCCGACCCGCCGCGCAAGGCGGAACTCAAAGGGATCGAGAAGATTACGGTCCCGGTCACGAAGCCACCCAAATTGGAGATGGCCAAGCCGGAGCCCCCCAAACCACGAGCGCAGATCGAAATTCCGGCGCAGCAGACCGCGGTAGGGGTCATGGAACTGCCCGGGATGATTTCGAACGTTCCGACACCCGCTCTTCCGTCGCAGGGGAGCGGCAGCGGGGGCGGAGCCGGCACCGGGCAAGGGACCGGAGCCGGGCCGGGTAGCGGTTCAGGCCTGGGTCCTGGATTTGGCGGCGGCACCGGCGGTGGTGCCTACCGCCCGGGAAACGGGGTCGTCTCTCCTGAGGTCCTCCACGAGGAAAAACCCCAGTACACGTCGGAAGCGATGCGCGCCAAGGTGCAGGGGATCGTAGAAGTCGAAGCGATCGTGATGCCCGACGGAAGCGTCGGCCAGGTGCAGGTCGTCCGCTCGCTCGATGACCGCTTCGGCCTCGATCAGAAAGCGATGGAAGCCGTAAAGCGGTGGCGGTTCCGGCCGGGCACCCGTCTCGGCAAGGCGGTGGCGGTGCTCGTCAACATTGAACTGACGTTTACGCTGCGCTGAGAAACTTCGGCTCGGCTCTGGGCCTCGAGACTTTCGACTTTCGACTTTCGACTTTCGGCTTTGGGCGCGCTGGGCGCGACAAACAAAAGGGGCCGGTTTGCACATGCAAGCCGGCCCCTTCTGGTTTGACTCCCAAAGCCCCAAGCTCATAGCGCAAAAGCCCAGAACCTATCTGATCCATCCTCCTGAGTCGAGCAAGTGCGCGCACCGGCCGAGGCGTCGGTGGGGCAAGGCTTGCGTTATATCACTGGCGGGACGAGTTGCGGGCCGGAATGTGCACGATAATCCGCCCGTGAGACTGGCCCGCCGCATGACATTGATCGCCCTCGTGATCGGCACGTCGGTGACGGTGTCAGCGACTGAACGGGTGACCGTTCTGCTGGTGCTGGCGGGCGCTCTCGGCTGGAGCTTCGTGCCGATCCTGCAACTTGCCACCGGACTGATCCTCATCCGAGGCGCCGGTGCTCGGACGCGCAGGCTCAGCGGGTATTTTGCGACGCACTGGCCGTGGTCGTTGTGGATCCTGACCGCGCACGCCGCCATGCTGCTGTCGAACTTCGTCAGGACCTATGGACTCTGGCTCGCCCCCACTGCAGTCGTCCCGATGCTGTGGACGGTCCGATTGCTGCTCGGGTTCTGCCGCGAGGAGCTGCGACTCGACAACCGGCAATGCCGCCGTCGGGTCGCGATGCACCAGGTCACTACGTACGTGCTGGTTCTGGTATGCGTCGCGTTCGCCGTCGCGCTGTGGCCGCGGTTGCTGTGGTTCTCGCTGTGACTCGCCTCCGCGGCGTAGCGCTCGTCGTCTTTGTGGGGGCGGTGGCGCTCGGCACGGTGCGTGATCCCGCGCCCGTGCTCTCGGGGTCAGCCGGGCTGATGCTGGAAGCAGATCTTCACGTGCATCCGTTTCCAGGGGACGGTTCGTTGCCGGTGTGGGAGCTGCAGCGCGAGGCCGGACGCCGTGGGCTCGACGTGATCGCCGTTACCGGCCACAACAGCCGGGCCGGGCTCGCGATCGGCCGGCTCGTTCCGCTCGATCCAGCCGGTCCCATCGTCCTGCCGGGGCAGGAGGTCACCGCCCCTGGTTTTCACTTGATCGCCGTTGGCATCACCCGCCTGATCGACTGGCGCCTTTCCGCGCGCGCGGCCATCGCGGACGCCCATGCGCAGGGAGGGGTGGCGATCGCCGCGCATCCGCTCGGCTCGTGGGGCGGCGATGATCTCGAGGCCCTCCGGTCGCTCGACGGAATCGAGGTGGCGCATCCCATCGCAAGGGGGCCGCGGTCGGTGGGCGTCCGGCTCGGCGAGTTCTTCAACCGGGTTCGGGCGGTGAACCCCGACGTCGCGCCGATCGGCTCGACCGACTTTCACATGACCGCACCGCTCGGTCTGTGCCGGACCTATCTGCTGGTGGGGGAGCGCTCCGCCGCCGGGGCGCTCGACGCCATCCGACGCGGCCGGACCGTGGCGCGAGATTCGAACGGCCGGCTGTTCGGCGCGCCGGAGCACGTAGCGGCCGTCGAGCGGTCCCTTGCATTCGCGTCGCCCCGGGCGGTGGTCCCGGGCGACGAACGTCTGATCGCGCTGGTCGCGCTGCTCGCGCTCGGGGCGCTGAGCCTCGGCGGCCCGCCGCGTTGAACCATGTCGAGCTACGGCTTGGCAGTAGAATTCCGTCATGGTCCTGAAATCGCTCGTCACCCGCCCGGCGGCATTGGTAGGCGTTCTGGCACTCAGCGGCTCGGCGCTCCTGGCCCAGGTCGCCCTGCAGTATCCGCAAACCCGGAAAGCCGATCGCGTCGATACCTATCACGGCACGACGGTGCCAGATCCCTACCGGTGGCTTGAGGACGACACGTCGGCGGAAACCGCGGCATGGGTCGAGGCGCAGAACAAGGTGACCTTCCCCTACCTCGAGAAGATCCCCTTCCGCGATCAACTCCACAAGCGCGTCAAAGCGTTGAACGACTACGAAAAGTACACCGCTCCCTCGCGGAAAGGACCATACGTGTTCTTCCGCAAGAACATCGGCCTGCAGAACCAGAGTGTGCTCTACATCCAAAAGGGCATGAGCGGCACGCCTCAGGTGCTGATCGACCCGAACAAGTGGGGGGACACGGTCGCGCTCTCGCTCTTCGTTCCGTCGAAGGACGCGAAGTACGCCGTGTACGGCGTTTCCCGGAGCGGCTCCGACTGGCAGCAGCTGAAGGTCATCGAACTGGCCACCAAGAAGACGCTGCCCGATACCGTCGAGTGGGTGAAAGTGTCGGGTGCCGCCTGGCACGATGACGGCTTCTTCTACAGCCGTTACCCCGCCCCTGACAAAGGCAGGGAGAAAGCCTCGATCAACGAAGGACACCAGGTCTTCTTCCACAAAGTCGGGACGCCGCAATCGCGGGACGTTCTCGTCTTCGAGGATAAGGACAACCCGCAGCGATTCCACACGGTCGACACCACCGAGGACGAGCGATTTGCGATCCTCGAAATCTCGGACCGCGGCAAAGGCACGGATGGCAATGCCGTCTTCGTCCGCGACCTCTCGAAAGCCGAGACGACCTTCAAGCCGGTATTTGGAACGATCGGTGACGAGACCTTCGCAGTGCTCGACAACGACGGGGATCACCTGATCGTTCAGACCAACCACACGGCACCGAACTGGCGCGTGATCAGGGTCGATCCCGGCAACCCGGCGGAAGCAATGTGGACTGCAGTCCTGCCGGAAAAAGCCGAACCCATTCAGAACGCGGGCACCGCCGGAGGCAAGCTCTTTGCGACGTATCTCAAGGACGTCACCACCCGAGCCTACGTCTACGGTCTGGACGGCACGCTGGAAAACGAAGTCACCCTGCCGGGGCCTGGGGTAGCGTCCGGCTTCGGAGGCGCGCGCGATGCCGCGTTCGTCTTCTATAGCTTCAATTCGCTGACCACTCCGCCAACCATCTATCGCTACGATATCGGTCCCCGAACGAGCACTGTGTTCCGACGGCCGGATGTCCCCGGCTACGATGCGACCCAATACGAGACGAAGCAGGTCTTCTACCCGAGTAAGGACGGCACGAAGATCCCGATGTTCCTCGTCCACAAGAAGGGACTGACGCTCGACGGCAACAATCCTACGCTGCTCTATGCCTACGGCGGGTTCAACGTCATCCAGTCGCCGACCTTCAGCGCGGCGCGGCTCGCGATCCTCGAGCAGGGGGCCGTGTATGCCTCCGCGAATATCCGGGGTGGCGGCGAATACGGCGAGAAGTGGCACGAGGCCGGCGCCAGGCTGCACAAGCAGAACGTGTTCGACGACTTCATCGCCGCGGCGGAGTGGTTGATCGCCAACCAATACACGTCGACGCCGAGGCTGGCGATCCAGGGCGGATCGAATGGCGGGCTGCTGGTCGGCGCCGTGATGAATCAGCGTCCGGAGCTCTTCGGCGTCGCGATCCCGCAAGTGGGTGTCATGGACATGCTCCGCTTCCACGAGTTCACCATTGGCTGGAACTGGATCGCGGATTACGGCTCGAGCAAGGATCCCGAACAGTTCAAGGCACTCCTGGCTTATTCGCCCCTGCACAACATCAGGAAGGGCGCGCGCTATCCGGCGACGCTGATCACGACCGCCGATCACGACGACCGTGTCGTCCCCGCGCATTCGTTCAAATACGCCGCGACAATTCAGGAACTGGCCAGCAGGGAGACGCCGATTCTGATTCGGATCGAAACGAAATCAGGCCACGGCGCGAGCAGCCAGCAGAAGGCACTGGAGGCCGCGGCTGACATCTACGCCTTTCTGCTCCACAACATGGGCGTGACGCCGAAGAAGATCGGAAGCTGACGCGAAGCTGCCGGGCTCCGCCTTCAGAGCCTTCAGGACACCTGGCCGCTCTGATAATTCGCCGAACGGAACACGCCGGCCTCATCGATGACATTCGTCTCCATATTCGGGATCACGTCCGTGTTGTGCACCGATGCGCACAGCCACCGTTCGCCAATCCGATGAACAACGAACGAGACGATCGTTGTGCGTGGTCCGGGGTGGGTGACCGCACCGACAGGTGCCTGGCCGGAAAGCGTCATTCGCGCGTGAACCACGGCGATGTCTGGTGACAGTCGCTGGACCTTCGTCGCGTCGGTCGCCAGAGTCGATTTGTTGAAGATGCGCTCCAGCCCGTCGGCGTGCGCCTTTCGTATGGACTCGCGGTCGTGCCAGCACACACCGGTGACGTTCACGAACTCGGCATCCTCATCGAAAAGCGAGGCGAGCGCGTCGGGATCGCGGTCGTTCCAGGCCCGTGCGAACCATGCCGGAAAGTCTTCCGGCGATGTCCGTGCGGTTGCGGAAAGATCCTCCCACGCCCATCTGCCGTAGAACCCCACGAACTCGGCCCCGCACCGGTTCAATATGTCTGCGGCCACGATGCGTTGAACTCGGCGTTTCGTCAGGACCATGATCACGAATCGACCCGCACGAACATCCTCGAGGTGATGCGTCAGGTGCTTGAACTCTTCGAGCTCAAAGGTACGAATCAACGTCCGCTGAAACTGCGCCAGGAATCCATGTTCGGCGCCGGTCGGATCGAGACGCTGGAGATCCTTCTCGCCGTGCAGGATGTCGATGTCCTCCCGATTGAATCCGGCCCCCAGTAACGCGTCGATGGCGGTCCGCGCAGTGCCGTCGTCGCCGACGGTGCCGACCACACAATTCGTCGGGTACGGTCTGGGATCCCTTCGTTCAGTGTTGACTTCGTTCATGGCCATGACCCTGTTCAACGCTTCGTAATTCAACGAGTGGCGTGGCGATGTTGCGACGTGAGACGCCGTTGGGGCGCGCGCCGGTCCACTCTGTTGCCGCTCACGGCAGACCTCCAGGCCGCACGGTTGTCAGGGCGCGGGGCGGATGCAGGCGAAACGCCTGAATCGTTATGAATTGCCGAGAGCATTTTCTACGCCCCTTGGCTGCTGCTGTCAAGGGCTTCGACTGGGCGGGCCGATCGCGCCGGCGTGCAGGCGGGTCGCAATGCCGCCAGCGCATTGGCGCGTTGCGCCAACCGCACGCGCCTACCGTACCGGCTCAGCAACTCGGTTCTACGAGCCCACCACCGGGGCGCGCTTGACCGTCGTCTGGGTTCGTGAGTACTATCGCGCCGCAATCTACGGAATTTCGACCGTTCACCCGCCGAATTCTTAGGAGTGGCGAAGATGTGGCGTCATAGGTCCATCGCGGACTCGCGACCAGGGCAACTGTCCTCCGGCGTCCCGGAGTTCTAGCCATTGGGCCAGATCTTTCCACCCTGGTGGAACAAGCTCCCGCTCGTGGCCGCCATCGCGGGCAGCCTCGGCCCGACCCTCGCGATCGCGGGCGTCTGGTACTTCTTTTCCCCGTGGTACACAGACGTCGGCTACCGTCCCGTTCAGCCCGTCCCGTACAGCCACAAGCTCCACGTCGGCGAGCTTGGTCTCGATTGCCGGTACTGTCACGCCTCGGTCGAGATTTCTCCCGTCGCGAACGTTCCGCCGACCCAGACCTGCATGAACTGCCATCAGGTCGTGAAGAGAGACAGCGAGACGCTCGCACCGATTCTGGCAAGCGCCGCGACCGGCCGGCCGATGCGCTGGATTCGCGTCCACAAGCTTCCCGACTACGCCTATTTCACCCACAGCGCGCACGTGGCGGCGGGAGTCGGCTGCGTCACCTGCCACGGCCGCATCGACGAGATGGACACGGTCACCCAGATGATGCCCCTCAGTATGAGTTGGTGCCTCGACTGCCATCGCAACCCCGGTCCCTACAGACGTCCCGCCTCGGAGGTCACCAACATGAAGTGGACCCCTCCCCGGGACGCCCAGATGCTCCTGGCGCAGCTCGATCGCGACCGACCGGTCAATCCGCCGACTGACTGTTCGGGGTGCCACCGGTGACACCGACCTATTGGCGAAGTCTCGCGCAGCTCGAGGAGCGCCCTGAATCCCGCGCCTTTCTCGAACGGGAGTTCCCGGAGGGAGCCTCGGAGCTTCCGGAAGGGGTCACCCGGCGCGACATGATGATGCTCCTGGGCGCCTCGCTGTCGCTCGCGGGGCTCGCGGGGTGCCGCCGCCCCGTGGAAGAGATTGTCCCCTTTGTCACCGCTCCGGAGGAGATCGTCCCCGGGATCCCCCGCTACTACGCGACGACCATGCCGTTCCGCCGGAGCGCCTACGGCCTGATCGTCGAAAGCCACGAAGGGCGGCCGACCAAGATCGAGGGAAACCCCTCGCACCCCTCGACCCTGGGGGCCTCGAGCTCGCGCGTCCAGGCGTCGGTGCTCGGCCTCTACGATCCCGACCGCTCGCAAACGATCAGGCTGAAAGGCGCGCCGAAGTCCTGGAGCGATTTCGTGACGGCCTGGGGGCAGCTGTCCGAGGCGCATGCCGCGGATGGTGGCGCCGGCCTTGCCGTCCTCTCCGAGTCCTTCTCCTCGCCGACGCTGGCGCGCCTGGCCTCCGGGCTCCGTGCCCGCTACCCTCGGTTGCAGTGGGCGACCTACGAGGCGGTCAGCGACGAGACCCGGCTCGCGGGCCTACGGTCCGCTACGGGGCGCGACCTCGACCTCATGCTCCGGATCGATCAAGCGTCCGTCATCCTCGCCCTCGACGCCGACCCGCTTCTCACCGACCCGGAAATGATCCGTCACGCGCGAGG
>JACDBQ010000364.1 GCA_013694845.1 Acidobacteriota bacterium | reverse complement strand
GCCTAGCTCGAACGAGCCGATGCGAGTGCCGGGTGAGAGGTTCATGCCAATTCCAAGGCAATTCTCAAGGAATTCTCAGGACTCTGCAACCCGGTCTCCGTATCGTGACTGCACACGTCAAGGAGGTTCACATGTTCACAGCGATCCACAGAAACACGATGTCTCCGGCACGCAGGCGACGGACGGTCGTCACTGCCGCACTTGGTCTGTGTGTCTTCACCGCGCCGGCACTCGCGCGCGCCGACGACCCGGTCCTGGAATGGAACGATATCGCGCGACGGCTCATCGTCGTGCCGGCGCTGGCACCGGTGCAGCAAACGCGGGCCATGGCGATCGTGCACGTGGCCGTCCACGACGCGGTCAACTCGATCACTCGTGAGTACGAGCCGTACCTGTCGATCGGTTCAGCGCCAGCAGGGGTCTCGCCTGAAGCAGCGGCCATCGCTGCCGCGTACCAGTCGCTGCGCGGACTCTTTGGAGACTCCGACTTCCTGAGCACGGCGTACGCGACCTCGCTCGCCGCGCACGGCATCTCGCCGGTGGATTCAGGCCTTGGGTTCGGTCAATCAGTCGCGGAGGGCATTCTCGCACTGCGTCAGCAGGACGGCGCCGCGCTGGCTGCGTTTCCCTACCTGCCGCCCGATGTCGGCCTGGTCGGCGTCTGGGCTCCGATCAGCTCCGCTCCTTCCGCACAGGCCCTGTTGCCGGGCTGGGGGAACGTGACGCCGTGGGTGCTGCGAAGCGGGTCCCAGTTCCGTCCCGACCCGCCGCCCGCGCTCGACAGCGAACGTTACGCGACCGACTACAACGAAGTCGTGCAGCTTGGCGCTGCGGTCAACTCCATGCGTACGGACGAGCAGACACAAATCGCTCTATTCTGGCGCGCCTCGCCGACTGCTGTGTGGAATCCCATTCTGAGGAAGGCGGTTCAGTCCCGGGGGCTGGATCTCTCGGCAACGGCTCGCGTCATGGGTCTCTTCTATCTCGCGGCGGCCGATGCGAGCGTGGCGTGCTGGGAGGCGAAGTACGTCTACAACTACTGGCGGCCGCAGCCGGCCATCGCCAACGGCGACGCTGACGGCAACGACGCGACCGCGGCCGATCCGGCGTGGCGTCCCCTCGTCCCGACGCCGCCGCATCCGGAGTACCCGTCCGCGCACACGGCGAACAGCGGGGCCATGGCGCACGTGCTCAAGTCGATCTTCGGCGATGCGCCTGGTTTCGCGATCGAGGCCACGAGCTCGCAGAACGTTGGCTTCGTCCGGCTCTGGCAGACGTTCGGCGAGGGCGTGGAGGAGGTGATCGATGCGCGGGTGTACTCGGGCATCCACTTTCGCACGGCCGACGAGGTCGGGGCCCGTCTCGGACGCCAGGTCGCGAAGTTCGTTCTGAAGCACGCCCTTCGTCCTGAGAAGAAGCGGGGAAAGCGCTGACGGCACTGGCTTAGAATCGGGCGGAGTGACCTATCGCTTCTCCGGATTCTCGGCCAGCAGCGACACCCGGCAGCTCCTTGCCGACGGACGCGAAGTCCATCTGTCGCCCAAAGCATTCGAGCTGCTGCTGATGCTCATCGAGCATCGCTCATGTGCTGTGTCGAAGGCCGAGCTCCAGGAACGGCTGTGGCCTTTGACATTCGTCGGCGAGACCAATCTGCCGGCGCTCGTGGCCGAGATCCGGCGCGCACTCGGCGACTCCGCGCAACATTCAGCGTACGTGCGAACCGTGCATCGCTTCGGGTACCGCTTCGTCGCTGCGGTGGGCGAAGCGGCGTCGACGCGCGCCGGCTCAGACAGGGCGGTTCGCATGTACCTGACCAGCGGCGAGCGGCAGTTTCCGCTCGCCGACGGCGCGATCATGATCGGTCGCGCGGGTGACGCCGCCATTCGGATTGATTCGGGCGGCGTCTCCCGGCACCACGCGCGCATCGTCGTCAACGGTAACCAGGCGCACGTGGAAGACCTTGGCAGCAAGAACGGGACGTTCGTGGACGGCAAGCCCGTCACCGGCACGTGTCTGTTGATGGACGGTAACGAGATTCGTGTCGGGCCGATGGTGCTGAGATTCAGGGTAGCTCCGCCAACTATGGCGACCGAAACAATGAGTTAGCTCGCCGACGATGGCAACGTCGTGGTTTGTTCGTCCCTCTTCTCGTCCCCAGCAAAGGCATCTCCATGCTCGCCGACGTCTGGGTGCCGAACGACCTGACAAAGGCGACGGCGACATACTGGAGTGCGTACGCCGGCGACACCATCTCGTGGGACCGGCTGACGGTGAATGCCGGCCTGCGTTGGGACCGTCAGGCCGCAGGCACGCGTGACAACACGCAGGTGGCCAGCACTCTCTTTCCGCAGTACCTGCCCGACCTCACCAGCGAAGGGATTCCCGAGGTCATCGTCTACCACTCCGTCACGCCTCGCGTTGGGGTGACTTACGCGCGCGGCGAGTCGCGCAAGACGATCGCGCGCGCCGGTTACGCGATGTTTGCCGACCAGCTCGGGTCAACCGCGGGTAACTTCATGTCGACCACCGGCAACCGCGGCATCTACTTCTACGACGTGGTCGACACCAACGGGAACATGGTGGTGGATTCGGACGAACTCGCCGGCCGCACCTGCTCCAACACCGACCCGGGTTGCCATGCATACGACTTCGACATCAACAACCCCAACAACGTCACCGACCCGATTCACACGGTCGCTGACTTCAAGACGCCGCTCACGCATCAGTTCCAGCTCGGGCTCGACCGTGAGGTCATGACGAACTTCCCGGTGAGCGGCACGTTCACCTACCGCGCGTTCACGAACTTCACCTGGCGCAACAACGGCGTCACCGGTGAAGACTATGTGCAGAGCGGCGTGCTCGAGGGCACCCACCCCGTGATCGGCAGCTATTCGGTGCCGATCTACGTGCCGATCCCTTCGGCCATCCCCGTGAGCCAGGCGGCGACGACGTTCCGCAACCGTGACGGCTATTCGCAGCGGTACCTGGGCTTCGAGCTCGCGGCGACCAAGCGATTGTCGAATCGTTGGATGGCGCGTGTCGGCTTCTCGACGAACTCGCATCGTGAGTACTTCGATTCGCCTGCGGCCATGACCGACCCGACGCCGACGCCGGGCTCGCCGAACATCGACGGCGGCCGGGTCGTGCGGGTCAACTTCTAAGTTCTTCTCGTGGTGCGGACGGGCATTGCC
>JACDBQ010000322.1 GCA_013694845.1 Acidobacteriota bacterium | reverse complement strand
GTACCAGGCGACGAACTCGGTGATGGCGTGGTCGTAGGTGCGCTGGCCACTGGCGGAGGTCAGGCTGTTCAGGACGGCCGCCTTGGCCTACTCGAGGTCAGGCAACGCCAGGACGCGCTTGGGCGGCTTCTTCGCACGAGACCTCGATTTAGATGTGGGCATCGGCGACGGCCTCCTGTCCGTCGCCGGCCAGCTTTACCGAAGTCGTCCCGCACGGCTGGCGCACCGCTCCGGCCGAATCACCGGTCCTCATGGCTCATGCGATCGGCACCTGTCGGGCACTGCGCCGATCAAGAGCAAGAACCTCAAGCTGGCTACGTGAAGTTCGCAGGCATTCACTGGAGGCGCACGACCTCGCCTTTCGTGGTGTACGTGTGAACAGGAAGCCGACGCGCGGGTGTCGCCTGTTCAAAGCTCTAACCGAGTGTCAGCAACGCAGCCCTCGTGACCAGCCTTGCTGCTCAGCAGACGCGCGTGCTCAGCTCTCAGCTCGACCTGCGCGGCGTGGGAGATCGACGCACGGGTTCGCCGAGAGTTCTCACCACAATCATGAATACTCTCGTTAGGATGTATCAAGGCATGATATAAGCGACAATCATGAGCGCTTCTCGTTCACCGGACCGCGCACTCCCCTCGCCGGTCCTGTATATTCTGCTCTCACTGGCCGACGAGGAACGGCATGGTTACGCCATCATGCAGGAGGTGCGAGCGCGGACGGCGGGCCGCGTCGTCCTCGGCCCGGGAGCGCTATACACGAGCCTGCAGCGTGCCCTCCAGGCGGGGTACATTGTGGAGACGCCCGCGCCGCGTGGGCAGGAGCCCGACGCCCGCGGACGGCGCTCCTATCGTTTGACCCCGGCCGGACGGCGGGCAGCTCGGCGAGAGCTGGCCCGCCTGCAAGCGGTGATGCAGATGGCCAGACGCGCAAGGTTGACGCCGCTGCCGGAGGTGGAACGATGAATCCACGCGAACCACTGCACTTGTTGCTCTATCTGTATCCGGCGGTGTTTCGCGAGCGCTTCGGCTTAGAGATTCAGGAATATCTGACAATGCGGCGGGCCGAGGTCGCTCAGGAGGGCTGCATCGCCGTGGTCTGGCTGACCGCCGGCCTCGCCGCAGAACTGACTGGCTCCGGATTGAAGGAACGGATACGTGCGTTCGCCGCCGCCGATGCCGTGGTGGCCTGCGTTGCGCTCACGCTCGGATTCGGGTTCAGCACCATCCTCCTTGCAGGCGCCGTATTGACGTTCGAGGAACTCGTCCGGCAACCGCTGTATCAGATCGCCAAAAGTGGCGCCCACGGCGTGGCCGGACTCGGACGTGTGGGCACGATGGTCGTCGCCGTTGTGGCTCTCGCCGCCGGATACAGCCGCGCGCGACGGCCGCACGCCAGCCCTCGGCATGAAGCCACGTCTCACCCGCTCTTCCGGTTCGACTCCGCCCCCCTGAGATCCTGAGACCGTCGCTCAGGTCGGTTCAGTCGTTCGCGAGCCCACGGCCGTGTCGAGGGGGATTCGTTGTGGAGGCGCGCGCCGTCAACGCCCAGGTGAGCGCCGCGAGCGATCCGACACCGCCCATGAGCGTCGCGGGGGGACCCATGACGTCGAGCACCGACGCGGCGACGGTCGCCGCGATCATAATGATCGCAGATACGAGTACCAGCCGGCGGACTGCGGATCCACGTTGCCACAGCATCGTGCCGGCGCCGGCAAACAGCAGGCCTGCCGGCGTCGTGAACACGCCCACCCAGAACTGGCGCGCTTCAGGCCCGAAGTAGGCGAACTCGAGCGCCGCCCCCGAGCTGAGGACCACACCGACAATGAGCATCGTCGCGGCGACGGTTTTCATGTTCTCTCGTTTCTGATGAAGCAGATCTGATGTTCAAGTGCCGGGGTTCGGCGTCCCGCGCGGCCGGATGCCCCTCTCTCAAGGGGCGGCCACTCGCCCCTAACCGAGATCGTCTTTCTCGGTCGCGTCATGACAAATGCGGACGCGCTCGTACTGCAATCAGAAGGCCGTTGACCGCCGCCTCATACGTTATGATATATCATCTTATGACTTGTCTGCACAAGCTCTGACCTCACGCTGGACTGACCTGCGAAGATGAGGAGTGCCTAAGCAGTGGGGGATGGCCGCGAGCAGGCGGAAGACCCAACTGGCAGAGCCCGGTCGAAGTTGCTGTGCGACTTGTTCGCCGTGGTGGTGCGCCCCGATGGCTAGGAGCAGCGCGGTCCTGCCGCGCCTGGCACAGGGCGTCGGCTACGCGATTGTGCCTGGCACGCGGCGACGGCAGCCAGCGTTCCGTCGCATTGTTCCCTCGAAGCGGCCCAACGCGGCAAGCAGTGCGCGCCAGCATCCGGCGCATACTGGACTGTACGCTGCGGGCCAGATTACTCGCGATCAGTCGCGTAGTGTTGACCTATCCGCCGAAGGCACGCATCGGATCGGTCTGTTTGGAACGGTGGAGCGAACAGTTCGAGAAACTGACGCGCCTCGTGCCGACGGATCCTACTGCTAGCCGCGACGCGTGCCGATCGGGCTCTTCGGGAAATACTTTGGCGTCGTGTTCCTGGTGGCCTTGGTGATCTTCGTGCTGAAGTCGTGGACGACGCTGACGGTCCTTGCCCGCGATCCAACCAGATAGCCTCAACCGATCAGGCGAATGGTCTGGAGCTGGGTCACTGTTTCCACGCCTGAGACGGCTTTGATTTCCAGCAGATACTCTCCGCGTGGAAAGCGGGCGAACGGCAGATCGAACTGCGCTGTGCCATCGACCGGCGGGAGTGCGGGCAACTCCATCAGGCTCTCCCGACGCCTGTTCATCAGCCTCACGGTCACCTGCGTCTCGCCGGACGCGGCGAAGGCCCGCACCCGCACGAGCAACCGATCCTGCCGATGAAACTCCCGGACTTCCGTGGGCATGACGCCGGCGTTTGACTGCAGGGCCAGGAATTCGGGCAAGGATCGGGGCCGGATAAATTCGACGGCTGCGAGAAACGGACGCGAGGCGTCGAGGCGCGGTACGTCGATGTACCGCACGTCCGTGTCGAGCACCTTTGGCCCGGAGCCCACAGTCATCGAGATCTGCAACGGTCCCGGCACCGCTTCGAAGGCGGTCTGGACCGGGTCGCCGGCGGCGGAGCGGAGCGGATCCACGGTCGCCGCGTGCACGGTCTTCCCTTCGAACGTGATGGCGTTGAGTTCCACGCGGTCGGCCCGGCTGTTCGCGGACCGCGGCAGCCATGAAAACGTCACCCGCGTCGTGCCGTTCGGCCCGGGTGCCATCCTGAACCACGGCTGGATCAGGCCGCTGACATGCGGCGTC
The DNA here is from genome assembly GCA_013694845.1 of Acidobacteriota bacterium. Taxonomy (GTDB): domain Bacteria; phylum Acidobacteriota; class Vicinamibacteria; order Vicinamibacterales; family 2-12-FULL-66-21; genus JACDCA01. The sequence goes on along the minus strand of JACDBQ010000322.1, from coordinate 448 downwards.
AACAGGTTCGCGTACGAACGCCCTGGTGTGACCGGCGGGAATCGAGACGCTCCGAACGGCGCCCAGTATCCGGAGGGGGCACGTACCCGCGCCCCCTTCCTCTTCACCGTCACCTCGATACGGTGGAACGCGCCGTCATCGTTCGCCGCTCCCTGGAACTCGAGGACGTAGCGGGCGTCGAGCTCCGCGGCCACGCGATCGAGAGCCGTGTGCAAATCCGTTCCGCCGTTAAAGAGCATTCCGCCGGTCTCGGTGGAGACAGCGCTCCAGGTGCCGTTCAGTTGCGAATCCACCGCAGCGTCGGGGGACGGGTCCACGATATAGATGGGGATGTTCGAGAGCCGCGCCGCGCGCGCGATGCTCCTCAGCGTCGTCGTCCGCGTCCGCGAAGGTTCGGACGCACGAAAACCCTCGGTTACGACGATCATCGCTTTCGTCACGTCACCGC
>JACDBQ010000313.1 GCA_013694845.1 Acidobacteriota bacterium | reverse complement strand
TCCGTCGCCGACCCCGAATCCGCCCACCTCCACCAACCCGTGCGCGAACGTCTCGCTCACCGGACTCAACGCCCCGGGTGACGAACGGCTGCGCGCCGAGAAGCGGGCGCACATCGACGGGGACTCCCGATACAACGTGCTCGATGCCCTCGCGCTCAACAGATCGCGCTCCGTCGGGCCCGCTTCCTCGGAGCCCATCGGGCCCTCGCGCGACGACGTCGACATCGGAGAGATCGCGGTCGTGCAGGACGAAGGGGACCTCGTCGCTCCGCCGAACTCGTTCGACCTGCGCGGAGCCGGGGTACGTTTTACCCGCAACGGCGCCGGCGGCTACGACGCGCGGCGGATCGATGCGAATTTCCGCGCGACGCTCGGCCGGCAGCTGACCCTGACTGACGACGACACCGAGGCGGCGGCGATCTCGTTCAGCTTTCCCTTCTACGACACCGGGCAGACCGCGGCATTCGTGAACTCGGATGGGAACGTGACGTTCGGCGAGGGCGACGTTGCGAGCACCGAGCGAAACGTTGCCCGGCTGCTGACCGGCCCGCCACGCGTATCACCGTTCCTGGCCGACCTGGACCCGACAGCCGGCGGCCGCGTCTACGTGAACGCGACGTCGAACCTGTACACGGTGACGTGGTGCAGCGTGCGCGGCTTCGAGTCGCAGTTGTCGATCACCACGCAGCTGACCCTGCTGCCCGACGGCACGATCGAATTCGCGTACGGCACCGCCACCACCAACCTCTCCGACGCCGTCGTCGGGGTGTCCCCCGGCAGAACGGGTGACTTCACCCCGGTGAACCTGAGTGACACCAACCCGAACGGCGGACGGGCCGCGGTCGGGGAGCGCTTCGCCGGCCGGGTGCAGTTGGACACGGTCGCGCTGCTGCGGAAGTTCTACCAGACGCATCCGGACAACTACGACCAGCTGATCATCTGGACGGATGCTCCGCTCATCCGGGATGCATTTGCCTACGAGATCACAGTCGCCAACGAAGTCCGCGGCATCGGCATCCCATTGTTCGATGCGGCCGGCGATTTCGGCAGTGCGGGCCGCCTGCGCAGTGTCGCGGTGATGGACTGGATCAACAAGTATCCGGAGGACCCGCGCCAGAAGTTCCTCGGCGAGAACACGACCGTCAGCGTGCTCGGCCAGGAGGTCGGCCACCGGTGGCTCGCCTTTGTCGAGTTCCGCGATCATAACGGCACGCAGTCGACGGAGCTCCTCGGCCGCGGTGAGTCGCACTGGAGCTTCTTCCTGGACTCGGACGCGTCGGTGATGGAAGGCAATGACATCGAGGATCTGGGCGGCGGCTCCTTCCGCACGGTGGATGCGGTCAGCCGGTACAGCCTCCTCGATCAGTACGCGATGGGCCTGGTCGGCGCGTCGCAAGTGCCCCCGTTCTTTTATGTCCAGAACCCTACGAACGTGGCGCCGACCCGGACACGGGAATCCGGGCCCGATATCGGCGTCACCTTCAACGGCACGCGCCGGGACGTCCTGGTTCGGGACATCGTCGCGGTTCACGGCCCCCGGCTCCCGTCGGTCGCCGACTCGGCGCGCGTCCACCGCCAGGCATTCATCTATCTCTCGAGCGCCAACAGCAGTCCTTCGTCCGCGGCCGTGTCGAAGCTGGATCGCATCCGCCGCGACTGGGAGTCGTTCTTCCTCTCAGCCACCGATGGACGCATGCAGGCGATCACGACCCTGCGCTGACTAGAGGAGCGCTGCCGACGGCGGTTCACGAGGCACGTCTGCGCGATTTAGAACGACGCCGGGGCGGTTCACGACGAACACGACGACACGACGAACACGACGACATGACGAACACGACGATTGTCCTGATCGGGGATGCCAGATCGCGCGGCGACGACGCCTTCCCTCACCTGCCTGCGCACGTCGTTAGTGCTCTCGGCAACACTGAAGCGCTAATGCGGGTGGCCGCGAACGGGGCCGCCCCGGTTTGCGCGCAGGCTCGTCCCACGTGACAAGCGCTTTTCGAGCCGAGCACGAACTGGGGCTGTTCGCGGACAGGACCCGCCACCGGCGCTTGGATGTCGCACCGTAGGGGGAAACCCAAAACGGGGCGGCGGTATCATTCCTGCTCATGAGAACTTTCGCTTTCGTCGCGTGCCTGCTGAGCGGGACGCACGCTATGTCGCATGTGGCCCTGGCGCAGCGCGAGGGCGCTGCTGACATCGACCTCAAGCGGCTCGAGCTGATCGAGCCGATCGTCAGGCAGGAAATCGCGGCGAAGAAGCTGCCGGGTGCCGTCGTGCTCGTCGGTCGGGGTAATCGGGTGGTCTGGCAGAAGGTCGTCGGCAACCGGGCGGTCGAGCCCGTGGTCGAACCGATGACCGCCGACACCATCTTCGATCTCGCCTCGCTGACCAAGGTCGTGGCGACGACGACAGCGGCGATGATCCTGATCGAAGAAGGAAAGATCCGGTTGAGCGATCGGGTGGCTACCTACATCCCCGGCTTCGAGCGATACAACAAGGGGAACATCACGGTCCGTCACCTGATGACGCACATGTCGGGTTTGCGGCCTGACGTCGATCTCGGCGACATGTGGACGGGCTACGACAAGGCCATCGAGCTGGCGATCGAAGAAGTCCCTGCCGCCCCGGCGGGGGAGCGGTTCGTATACAGCGACATCGGCTACTTTCTGCTCGGGGACATCGTCAGGCGCGTCAGCGGCCAGCCCTTGGACGAGCTCACCCGCGATCGCATCTTCAAGCCGCTCGGCATGACGGACACGATGTTCAAGCCGCCGGCCAAACTGGCCTCGCGCATCGCGCCAACGGAAAACTGCACGCCGTATGGATGGCCGTGCGAAGGGCCCGAGCGGAAAATGCTGCGCGGCGTCGTGCACGATCCCACCGCGAGGCGAATGGCCGGCGTCGCGGGGCATGCCGGGCTGTTCAGTACCGCGGCGGACCTCTCGATCTTCGCGCGCATGCTGCTCAATGGCGGGTCCTACAACGGGGTGCGGATCCTCTCCCCCCTCGCAGTGGACCGACTGATGACGCCGTCGACTCCTCCCGGAGAACGCAACGTGCGGGGCCTGGGATGGGACATGGACTCGTCGTTTTCGTCGAACCGTGGAGAACTGCTGCCGATCGGGTCCTTCGGTCATACGGGCTGGACGGGGACTTCGCTGTGGATCGACCCGGCGACGAAGCTGTTCGTGGTGTTCCTGTCGAACCGCAATCACCCCGACGGCAAGGGCGACGTCACGCCGCTGCGTGCGCGAGTGGCGACGGTGGCGGCGTCGTCGCTCACCGGCGTGTCGCCGGACCTGCTCCTGACGACCGCATCGGCCGGTAGGGACTTCGGTCCGACCAGTCCGGCCCCGACCGAACCAGCTGCCGTGCCTGTGCTGAGCGGCATCGATGCGCTCAGGGCGGACGGCTTCGCGATCCTGCGCGGTAAACGCGTCGGCCTGATCACCAACCAGACCGGCCGCGCCCGCGATGGCACGTCGACAATCGATCTGATCCACCAGGCGAAAGACGTGAAGCTCGTCGCGCTGTTTAGCCCCGAGCACGGGATCCGCGGAGTGCTCGATGCGAAGGTCGCGTCCGAGACGGACGAGAAAACCGGTTTGGTCATCCACTCGCTCTATGGTGAGACCCGACGGCCCACCGACGAGATGCTGAAGGATGTCGACATGCTGGTCTTCGACCTGCAGGATATCGGCGCGCGCTTCTGGACCTACACGACGACGATGGCCTACGCGATGGAGGAAGCCGCGAAACGGAAGATCCCGATCGTGGTGTTGGATCGGGTGAACCCGGTCAACGGTGTGCAGATCGAAGGGCCGTCGCTCGACAAGGCACAGATCGGCTTCACGGGGTACTTCCCGGCGATGCCGATCCGCCATGGCATGACCCACGGCGAGCTGGCCCGGCTGTTCAATGCCGAGAACAAGATCGGCGCGGATCTCACGGTGGTGGGTTTGCGGAACTGGAGCCGCGACCAGTGGTTCGATTCGACCGGGCAGGCGTGGATCAACCCGTCCCCGAACATGCGCAGCCTCATCCAGGCGACCCTTTATCCGGGGATCGGCGCCATCGAGGGAACCAACCTGTCGGTCGGGCGGGGGACCGACACGCCATTCGAGCAGATCGGCGCCCCGTGGATCGACGGCGTGAAGCTGGCCGAGGTGTTGAACGCGCGGAATGTGCCCGGGATCCGGTTCTACGCCGTGCGCTTCACGCCGGCGTCCAGCAAGTATGCGAAGGACGAATGCCAGGGGGTGTTCATGGTGGTGACCGACCGGATCGCGCTGCGGCCGGTTCGCGTCGGGGCAGAAATCGCGGCCGCGCTCTACCGGATGTATGGCGCGAAATACGAGATCGACGCCGCGGCGCGTCTATTCGGCTCGAGTGCCAACCTCGCCGCGCTCAAGGCCGGCGCGGAGCCGGCGACGCTGATGTCCAGCTGGTCGCAGGCGGAGGCGCGTTGGCGCCTGCTGCGCGCCAAATATTTGATCTATCGGTAGGGGAGCTGTCAGCTCCCAGCTGTCAGCTTCCGAGGTCCGGGGTCCGGGGTCCGGGGTTC
>JACDBQ010000280.1 GCA_013694845.1 Acidobacteriota bacterium | reverse complement strand
GTTCAGGACTTCGTCGACTCGCCGATCGAATTCACCGACTTCACGAACGTCGAACCACGCGCCGGCGCAGCGTTCGACCTGTCGCGCGGCACTCGCCAGATGGCCGTCACGGCGCATTACGGCCGCTACTACTACAACAACAGCGTCGCGCTCAGCGCGGCCAACCCGAACGGCCACGCCACCCGCACCTACCGGATCGAGAACGACGGCTCACTCACGCTGATCAACCAGAGCAATCCGAGCACGACGCTGATCGATCCGGACCTCCGCCGTCCGTACTCGGAGTCGTTCATCGTCGGCTACCGCACGCGCCTGGCGCGGTCGCTGGCGCTGCGGGTGAGCGGGATCTTCAAGAAGTCGCGCGACTTCATCGGAACCGTCGACATCAACCGTCCGGCGGATCTGTTCGATCCCTTCAACGTCACCAACCCGCTGAGCGGCGAGGCGATGACGGTCTATAACCTGCGGGCCGGTTCACCCTCAACGCGCCTCTACTACACGAACCCGGAGGGCGCCGACCGCGACTACAAGGCGCTCGCGACCGTTCTCGAGCAGCGGCCCACTCGGTACGTGCAGTTCATCGTCTCGCACGTCTGGAGCCGCGCCCCTCGGTGGCGCAGGGACAGTGGTCGGGTTACGGCGGTGAGACCGTCGGCGGCACCCGGAACAACCCGAACTTCTTCATCAACGCGGGTGAAGGACGTCCGCTGGACATGGACCGCACGCACCAGGTGAAGGTCAGCAGCGTCTACATGGCGCCGTTCGATACCATCCTCGGCCCATCGTGCTCATTCCCGAAATTGTCCGCGCGCTTAGGCAGGCCGATTACGACATCCCGGTCCTCGCGGCGGGCGGGATCAGGACCGGTGCGCAAATGGCGGCGTGCATGGCGATGGGCGCGGCGGGGGGGTGGACCGGCTCTGTCTGGCTGGCGACGACCGAGAGCGAATGCAGCCAGATTTTCCGTGAGAAGAGGGTCGCGGCGCGTTCGCGCGACACGGTGCGCTCCAAAGGCCGCACCGGCAAATATTCGCGCCAGCTGGTTTCGGCCTGGACCGAGGCCTGGGAAGGCGCGGAAAGCCCCGGCGCGCTGCCGATGCCGATGCAGTCGTTGATCGCCGAACCCGCCATCGCTCGCGCCACCAGGGCGGCCGAGGGCGGCAACGCCAGGGCGCGCGAGCTCGTGACCTATTTCGTCGGCCAGGGCGTCGGCATGGTCGAAGGCGTCACATCGGCGCGCTCGGTGGTGCAGGACTTCATGACCGATTATGCCGATGCGGTCGAAACCCTGAACGCGGCGATCTGAAGCGATGGAGCGGCATTACGGCCTCGACTGGCTGCGCATCGGCGCGTTCGTGCTGCTGATCTTCTACCATATCGGCATGTTCTTCGTGCCGTGGGACTGGCATGTGAAGACCGTCGATCCGCTCGACTGGGTGGCGGTCCCGATGCTCGCAACCAATTCATGGCGCATTCCGTTGCTGTTCGTGGTCTCGGGCTATGCGACCCGTGCGCTGCTGATGAAGGCGCGGGGCCAGGGCGCGTTCGCTCGCGACCGCACCGCGCGCCTGCTCATCCCGACGATCGTCGCGATGGCGCTGATCATCCCGCCCCAGCCCTGGGTCGAGCTGATGGTCAAGCATGGCTATGCCGAAAGCTTTCCCCACTTTTTTGCAAGGGACTATTTTCGCTTCGGCAAGATCGGCGGCATCGACGTGCCGACCTGGCAGCATCTCTGGTTCGTCGTCTACCTCTGGGTCTATACGATGGTGCTGGCTCTGGCGGCGGCGCTGATGGGCAAAGCGGATCGCCTGGCCGATCGGGCCGATCGGCTGCTCCGCGGCCCCGGTCTTTACATCGTCCCGCTGGCTTGGCTGGGGCTGGGCGGCTTCGTGCTTTTCCCTCGCGTCGCTATCACGCACGGTCTGTTCGACGATCCCGCCGCGCATTGGGTCTATCTGCCGCAATTCCTGTCCGGCTTCCTGCTCGCTGGTGCGCCGGGCGTTTGGGCGACGATCCGCGCGACGTGGCACTGGGCGCTGGTCGCTGCGGTGCTGGGCTATCTTGTCGTTGCCGCAATCGAAATCGCCTACCCCGGGAATACGCTGATTCCCGATCAATGGCGCCCGCTCTTCACCGCTGCCCGCATCGTCCAGGGATGGTGCGCGGTGATTGCGCTGATCGGCATTGCCGATCGCTTCTGGAACCGCGACCACCCATGGCGCGCGACGCTGACCGAGGCGGTCTTTCCGTTTTACATCATCCACCAGACGATCATCGTTGTGCTTGGCTGGTGGCTGCTGCGCTTCGGCCTGCACCCTGCGATCGAGTTCGCGCTCATTTTCCTTGCCACTATCGGCGGCTGCTGGCTGTTTTACGATGTCGGGAGGCGGATCGGCCTGCTTCGACCGTTAATCGGCCTTCGCGGGAAGCCAAAGCTGGCACAAGCACCGCCTCGCCCCTAAGTGACGGCGATGAGAGTCTTTACCAGGCGCGTTTTTGCCACAGTCCTTTCGCTCGCGATCGTTCAACCGGCGCTGGCGCAGGCGCCAGTTTCCGCCCTCCAGCAGCCGCAATCTGGCTATACAGAGGCAGCGACATTCCGCCCGACCCGGCCTGGACGTTCGGCGTGCTGCCGAACGGCCTGCGGTGCGGACCGGCAAGGTTCCGCCGGGGCAAGTCTCGATCCGCGTCGGCATAGAGGCGGGCTCGCTGATGGAGCGCGAAAGCGAACGCGGCTATGCGCACTATCTCGAGCATCTGAGCTTTCGCGGCTCGAAATATGTAACAGACGGCGAGGCCAAGCGGGTCTGAACGGCTC
>JACDBQ010000279.1 GCA_013694845.1 Acidobacteriota bacterium | reverse complement strand
GGCCTGATGATCAAGAGCGTCGTGCAACTGAAGACGCTGCCGATGCCGTTCGCGATCGAGCACGTGTTGACGGCACGCGTCGATCTGCCGCGCGCGTCGTATCCCGATCCTGCGGCCAGCATCCGGTTCTTCGAACAACTGCTCCCGAGGCTGCAGGCGGTCCCGGGGGTCGAAGCGGCGACGCTGTCGGACGGTCTGCCGGCCGCCGGAACGGCAGCATCCCGGTACAGATCGAAGGCAAGGCGTATCCCCAGGAGAGCGACTATCCGTCGGCGCGCGAGGGCATCGTCACGCCGGGATACTTCGAAACGTTTCAGACGACGGTGCACAGCGGACGCGAGTTCACGACCCGCGACACCGCGGCGGGGCAGCCGGTGGCCATCGTGAATCAATCGTTCGCGCGCCTGCACTTCGCGGGCGTCGATCCGGTGGTCGCCAGGTCAAGCGGATCCGGCCGAACTCGACAGAACCGTGGCTGACCATCGTGGGGATCGTGCCGGACCTTCTGATGGAGGGGATCGGGAACAACAACGCCAGCCCCGTAGGTATTACATCCCGATCGCCCAGAGCGACGTCGCGAACGGTGTGCGCATCGCGGTTCGCACCCGGGGCGATGCCGCGGCGGTGACACCGCTCGTGCGGGCTGCCGTCACCTCGCTGGATCCCGATCTTGCCATCTACAAGATCAGTTCTTTCCGGCGGGTGATCGATCGGCAGACCTGGTTCTACACGACGTTCGGGACATTCTTCATGGCCTTCGGCGTCTGCGCCCTGTTCCTGGCCGCGGCCGGGTTATACGGCGTGATGTCCTTCTCAGTCACGCAGCGGACACGGGAGATGGGCGTCCGTTCCGCGCTGGGGGCGCAGGGTTCGCAGCTGATCGCTCTGGTCATGCGCAGGAGCGTCATCCAGCTCGCAGCCGGGCTCGCACTGGGTCTGGGCATTGCGCTGCTCGCATCCGGCGCCCTGCAGCCGGTGCTCTACCACGTGGATCCGCGCGATGCGACGGTCTTCCTCATCGTTGTCGGTACGCTCGCGCTGGTCAGTGTGGTGGCGAGCTTCCTGCCCGCGCGCCGCGTCACACGGATCGACCCGGTGACGGCGCTGGCCAACGAATAAAGGCCACGGTTCGGCACGGTCCGGCCTTGCCACGGTTCAACACGGTTTAACACGGTCAGGACTTGGCCACGGTTCGGCACGGTGTAACACGGTCTAAACAGTGTTGAACCGTGTTGACCCGTGGCGAGAGAGGCCGTGTTGAGCCGCAGCCCGGCCGTGTGCATCGGCTGCAAGGCGGAGGACATCACCGGCTCACCCAATCCCAAGCACGTGTCCACGTCCTACGTCGAAAGACAGGATCTTTCGATGAGAATGTCCATGCGCCGATTCACGCGGCTCACGAACGCCTTCAGCAAGGAGCTGGAGAACCACGCGGGCGGCCATCGCGCTCTAGTTCATGTATTACAACTTCGGGCGGGTGCATCAGACGCTCCGCGCGACCCCGGCGATGTAGGCTGGATTCGCCTCGCAGGTGTGGAGCGTTGAAGAGATCGTGGCGCTGCTCGACTGAGCGCAGAAATGGCCCCGTAGGCTAAACTGGCCGCGCACCATGGAGTTGCTCAAGGTTCGCATTCGCCTTCTTGGCATGGCCTTTTACTCTTGGGCGGCATGTTCATGCCGATCGGGTACGGAGTGAGTTCGAAGCGGGACCAGGACGCCTTCGCCAACCTCGCTGATATGGGTGCCTTCCTGACTTGGGGCATTGTCCTCATGGGTAGGACTCGTCATCGTCGTCGTGGCCGTCCTCTTACCTGGCCGGCTTGAGGATTGAACTGCGACGATACGCATAGGCATGGCCCGAAAACCTCTTCGCAATTGCGATTGTCCGTGTCACAAGGGCAGTGTAATTATCCACGTCGTGCCCTGCTGCGAAGGATACGTTCCCGGTCCGTTGAAGAAAGAAACGCCACCCAAGGCGGACAGGTCGACAAATTCAAACTGACCCACTAGCGGTGCTCGGTGCCCGGTGCTGAGTGCTCACTGCTCAGTGCTGAGGTGTCGCGGTGCTCACGGCTCAGGATAGCGGCAGGTGCTGGGTCCGGTGCTCGAGCCTCCGAGCACTAAGCACCGAGCACCGAGCACTCAGCACCGAGCCCCGAGTAACGCTCAGCAGGACTTGCAGCGGTTGTTGTTTTTAGCGCCGAGTTTGGTCAGCAAGGCGATCGTTTCGGGGAACGGCTGAATGCGCTGGACCGGGCCGTTGGCCATGTCGACCGTGGTCTCACCCGCGCGATTGACCGCTGTGACGTCGGCCCCCTTGGCGACCAGATAGAGGATCACGTCCGTGTCCCCGCGCGCCGCCGCGTGATGGAGGGCCGTGTTGCCCTCGTGATCTCTCGCGTTGACATCGACGCCGATTTCTTCGACGAGGTACTCGAGCGCCGGAAGCCAGCCGCTCGGCGCGTTGCGGTGGGAGTTGGCGGCGTATCCTTCGCCGTACCCGACGCCCGATGCCGCGTGCAGGGGTGGGACGCCGAAGCCACCGGTCTGCACGGCAGGCAATCCGGACACATCACTCACGTCGTCACGGGCACCGGCGTCGCCGGTCCGTGGACGTCCGGCAGGCTTGATCGTCGGGATGTGCGGATCGGCGCCGTGTACGACGAGCAGCCGCATGGCGTCGACATCGCTGGCGTAAGCCGCCCGCCAGAACGGCGTCGCCCCGATCTCGTCCACCCCCGAGAGGTCGAAGTTGTAGCCTGAGTACCAGACCTTTTTCGAGAGCCTGGCGTTCACATCGACGCCCTTGTCGACCAGGGCCTTCATCAGTGCCAGGTGGGTGAGCTTCTGCTGGGTGTAGGCCCGCGGCTGCGGATACAGCGTCTTCGGGGCCCACTGGACGTTGAGTACCGCGTAGAGCGGTGTGACGCCGTTATCGCTCGCGCGACGGGGATCGGCGCCGCGTTGAAGCAGATGGTGCGCGAGATCGAAGTGCCCGTTGATGATGGCCATCAGCAAGGGCGTCGTGTTGTCGCCGGACACCTGGTTGACGTCGGCGCCACCGGCCAGCAGCAGGTCCGCCGCTTCGGCGTACCCCTGGCGGACGGCGAAGTGCAGGGGCGACAATCCGCCCTGCGCGCTCACCAGCTCCGCGAAACGGAACTGTCGCGTCAGGCCCGCGACGTCAGGCCCGCGAGCCCCGGCGCCGCGGTTCCCGCGCGCCGCGCCACCCGCAGGGGC
>JACDBQ010000237.1 GCA_013694845.1 Acidobacteriota bacterium | reverse complement strand
GTGCGATGTGCGATGTGCGATGTGCGACGTGCGCGTGCTTCATCGTCCACGAAGGGCCGAGATCGGCTCGGCGGACGAGGCGCGCCAGGCAGGGATCAGGGTGGCGGCGAGGGCCAGGAGCGCCAGCGCGGTGATTGCGAGCGCGTAGGTCAGCGGATCGATCGGCTTCACCCCGTAGAGCAGGCTGCCGAGGGCTCCTGACGCGGCGACCGCACCGGCGGATCCGAGGATGATGCCTGCTCCGACCATCAGCGCTCCACCGCGGAGCACCCGTCGCACCAGGCTCGCCGGTGTGGCGCCGAGCGCCAGGCGGAGGCCGAACTCCGGCATCTGCTGCGTCACGCCGAACGAAACGACTCCGTAGACGCCAACGATCGCCAGCACCAGCGCGACGGCGCTGAACACCGCCATCAACCCCGCCGATGTCGTCTGGGTCACCATCGCGTCGCCCACCAGCTGCGCCATCGGCTTGACATGGAAGACTGGCTGTTGCGGATCGACCTCGAGAATGCGGCCGCGCACGGCGTTGACCAGCTCCTCGGGCTTTCCACCTGCGCGCACCGCGAGCATCATCATCGGCGGCGCCCCTTGTGCGAGGGGCAGGTAGAGCTCGGGGACAGGCACCTGCGTCAACTGCCGGTGATGCACATCGCCAACGACGCCGACGATCGTGATCCAGGGATGGTCCTGGCGAGCACCGGCGAGACGAAGCCGGCGGCCGACGGCATGCTGCCCGCCAAAATACACCCGCACGAAAGCGCGGTTGACCACGGCGACAGGCGCGGTGTCGTTCCTGTCTGTAGCCTCCAGCGGTCTGCCCGCAAGCAGCGGGATGTCCATCGTCGTGAAGTAGCCGGGCGACGCGACGCGCATGGATGCGCCCGGCTCCTTGCCGGCGGCTGGCTGCGGCGCGCCGTCGATGATGAATCGCGAGCCCCGGTCGTACGTGCTGAACGGAAGGACGTTGACGAATGCCGCCGAGCGGACGCCGGGCGTCTGCCCGATCCGGTCGGCCGCCTCCTCGAAGAACAGCCGGCGCCGCTCCGCAGTCGGATAACGATCCTCGGGCAAGGTCATGGCCATCGTGAGCACGCGGTCTGCCGAGAAGCCGGGGCTGGCGCTCCGCAGGCCGGCGTAGCTGCGGGACAGCAGGCCGGCACTGACGAGGAGCACCGTCGCGAGCGCGACTTCCGCGACGACCAGGGCGGTGCGCAGGCGTCGCGTGGCGATCCCTCCGCCAGCGACCCCTTCCTTCAGCCCATGCTGAAGGCCCGGCCGTGCCGCACGCAACGCAGGCACCAGCCCGAACACGAGGCTGGTCGTGACCGCCAGCCCCAACGTGAACATCAACGTGGGGCCGTCGATGCCGAGCTCGCCGATGTTCGGCATCGTGGTGAGCAACGCGTCGGGCAGCATCCGCCGGATGGCGTCGAGACCGAGCTTGGCCAGCAGCACCCCCGCGCCGGCGCCGGCGATCGCCAGCATCAGCGCTTCGACGAGCAGTTGGCGAGCGATGCGCATCCGGCTGGCGCCCACCGCCGCACGAACCGCGAGCTCGCGAGCGCGCGACACGCCGCGCGCGAGCAGGAGATTCGCGACGTTGGCGCAAGCCAGCAGCAGGACGATGCTGACCGTGACGATGACGATGGCCATCGCCGGGCCCGCCTGCTCATCGTCCAGGCGGCCCATCTCGACCACGCGCGCGCCAAGGGTCCCGTTGCTCGCGGGATGTTCCACCGCCAGCCGCTGCATGATCGTTCGCAGCTCTGCGTCGGCCTCCGCCTGGCTGACACCCGTGCGCAGACGCGCGACGACGGTCGCGCTGCCGCCTGCGGATCGATCCGCGTCAGTGGCGGGCACGTCGACCGTCCACGGGATCCAGAGGTCGCCCTTGAAGTTGAACACGGGATATTCGAAACGCGCCGGCATCACGCCGATGACCTGGTGGGTGACCCCATTGAGGCTGATGTCACGCCCGATGATCGTCACATCCGCACCGAAGCGTCGTCGCCACAGGCCATCGCTGATGACCGCGACGCGCTCGTGCCCCGGTCGTGCTTCCGCCGGACCAAACGTACGGCCGAGCCCGGCCGACACCCCGAGCAGCTCGAAGGTGTTCCCCGTGACGCGGTAGGCCTGGACGCGATCGTGGATGTCGCCGCCGGTGATATTGGCGCTGAGATAGGTGTAGGCCGCGACCTGTGCGAACGACTCCGCCTGGCGCCGGACGTCGAGATAATCGGCGAGTCCCAGGGAGAAGCGCGTCGCACCGCTCTCGGTGTCGGTTCCCAGCAGGAACGCGACGCGCGATGCATCCCGGTAGGAGAGAGGCTTCAGTGACAGGACGTTCACCAGACTGAAGATCGCGGAGTTGGCGCCGATGCCAAGCGCGAGCGTCAGGATCGCCGCGAGCGTGAAGCCAGGGTTTCGGACCATCATGCGACCACCGTAGCGGACGTCCTGCAGCACGGAGTGCATCACGTGATCTCCTCGTCCACGATTAATTGTCGATGTCGGGACGCCCCGATGGCGGAAGCGGTCCCGCCAGCAATCGGCGATCGACTGGAGCGCGAGCCGCCAGTATCGCGCGGCCTGGTGTCCCGAGCGATGCCAGTCTTCTTCGAGATCGCCGGCGATCGCTTCGTGCAGACGGGTCGGCACGAGCAGGCGCACCAGCGACCGGGGGACGCGTGGCGGACGTGTCACAGGGTGTCGAGCCTGGGCTTGAGGCCTCGCGCCATCCGCGCCAGGGCCTCCTGCGAGCGGCGCAGAAGCTCGGCGCCGGGTGCCTCGAGGCGGTAGTAGCGCTTTCGCTTTCCCCCGCGTTGAGGGGTCGACTCACCGAGCGTGGACGAGACCAGCCGGCGAGTCTCGAGCCGGTCGAGGGCCGTGTAGATCGCGCCCGGTGACACGGCGCGGCCGGTTTTGCCTTCGATGACGCGCCGGATCTCGGCTCCGTAGGCGTCGCCGTCCAGCTGGATGAGCGCGAACAGCAGCAGTTGCTCGAATTCCCCCAGGTAGGTCCGCATAGTCGTAGCGTAGTTAATATCATGGGACGGACCCATTGGACCGTGGGTTCCAAAAAAATTCGTGCTGTGGATCCCGAACGATCGCGCAGGCGCACCCGCATATAATTCGCCGAGCTACGTTGGTCGTCGCCCATCGCGCGGAGGCAGGTTATGACCCGGACCGCAATCGAAGAAGTGCTGGCGCGGCAGAAAGAGGCGTTCCTGCGTCGGGATGCGGATGCGCTGACGCGACTGCATGCGCCGGACGGGACGTTCGAGAGCCCGGCGTACGGGGTCGTCACCGGCCGGCAGGCCATCCGGACCGTGTACCACTACTGGTACACCGCGTTTCCCGATTTTCTCCTCACGTGGGACCACGCCCTCATCGATCCTCCGACGGCCTCATACTGCTGGAGCTTCGCCGGCACGGCCGCCGGGCCGTTCTTCGGTGACGTGAAGGTCGGGTCGAAGGTGTCGATCGTCGGCGCGTGCGAGGCCACGTTTGGCGATGAGGGCATTCTTGCCGTCAGGCACGTGTTCGATTTCTCCGGAACGTTGATGCGGGCCGGCGTACTGAAGGTGAAACCCTCCTGACCCACAAGGTCGCGTTCATCACCGGAGCCGGCCGTGGCGCCGGACGCGCGATCGCGCTTCGGTTCGCGCGCGACGGCTACGCCGTGGCGGTGGTGGGGCGATCCGAGGCGCCCCTGCGCGTCGTGGGTGACGAGATCGCCGCGCTCGACAGGCAGGCGCTGCCGATCGTCTGCGACGTCGCGAAGCGCGACCAGGTCCATGCCGCCGCCGCTCTCGCGCACGAGCAGCTCGGGCCGATCGACGTCCTCATCAACAATGCGGGCGTGTCTGACAGCGCACCGTTCGCCGTCATGGACGATGAGCTCTGGGATCGGATGCTGTCGGTGAATCTGACCGGCACCTACCACTGCATGCGCGCGATTGTGCCCGGCATGTTCGAGCGGCGGCGCGGCCGGGTCATCAACATTGCGTCGATTGCCGCGAAGGTCGGGTTCGCCTACACCGCCGCCTATGTGGCAGCCAAGCACGGCGTCCTCGGGCTCACGCGCGCGGTCGCCGCCGAGGCCGCGCACAAGGGCGTCACGGTCAACGCGATCTGCCCGGGGTGGCTCGACACCGGGATGACCGATCGCTCCGTGGCGCGGATCGCATCGAAGACAGGAACGACCCCCGGCGACGCGCGACAGGCGCTGGAACGGATGAATCCGCAGTTTCGGCTGATCCAGCCCGAGGAGGTCGCGTCCATCGCCGCGTTCCTCGCGTCCTCGGACGCCGATGGCATCAACGGTCAGGACTTCGACATTGGCTAGCCTGCGGACGCCCGCATGAAGGCAGAATCATTCCGCTACGGGGAAGCTGACGGCATCGCGACGATCACGTTGAATCGTCCGGACCGCCTGAATGCGCTCACCTTCGAGGTCTACGCGGAGTTGCGCGACCTGTTCGCGATCCTGGCGCAGCACGAGCCTGTCAAGGTCATCATCATCACCGGCGAAGGGCGC
Source organism: Acidobacteriota bacterium (assembly GCA_013694845.1). GTDB lineage: Bacteria > Acidobacteriota > Vicinamibacteria > Vicinamibacterales > 2-12-FULL-66-21 > JACDCA01. Next base: position 833 of record JACDBQ010000237.1, on the reverse strand, counting down.
GGCTTCTGTTCCGGCGGCGACGTCGAGGCGATCATTGGCGAGCTGCTGTCGCAGGATCTGCCCCGGTTGCTGGCGTTCACCCGGATGACGGGGGCGCTAATCCGCAACATCCGCGCGGTGCCGAAACCGGTGATCGCCGCGATCAACGGGGTCGCGGCCGGCGCCGGGGCCGTGATTGCGCTTGCCTCGGACTTCCGGATTGCCGCGAACACCGCCAGTCTGGCCTTCCTCTTCACGAAGGTCGGCCTCGCGGGCGCGGACATGGGGGCGGCGTATCTGCTCCCCCGCGTCGTCGGCCTGGCCCGGGCGACGGAGCTGCTGATGCTGGGAGACACGATCCCGGCGCAGGAGGCGTTGCGCATCGGCCTGGTGAACGCGGTAGTGACGCCGGAAGCGCTGCCCGGTGAGGCACGACGCCTCGCGGGCCGGCTTGCGCGGGGTCCGTCGTTCGCGCTCGGCATGACCAAGACGCTCCTCAACCAGGAGCTCGACACCGACTTCGCGGCCGCGATCGAAGCCGAGGCGCAGGGGCAGGCCATCTGCATGCAGACCTCGGATTTTCGAGACGCCTACGAGGCGTTCAAAGCGCGTTCAGGATCGTAGCGGCTCCCGGATGATCGATCTGCCATTGTTCGACGACCGTCATCGCGCGCTCGACGCGCGGCTGCGCGCGAACCCGTCCCGTTTCGATCCGGTCACGTCGACCGGCGAAGCTGGCGACGTGGACGGGGCGGCACACCAAGCCATCGCGATCTGCGCGCAGCTCGGCCTCTGCCGCCTGCTGGTCCCGCCGGAGCTCGGAGGAGATGGCGCGGACCTGCGCAGCTTGTGCC
>JACDBQ010000220.1 GCA_013694845.1 Acidobacteriota bacterium | reverse complement strand
CCCTGATCAGGAGCTCCGTCCCGGTGTCGACACTCGATGTGGCTTCGTCCAGGACCAGGATCCGGGGATCGAAGGCGAGCGCGCGGGCGAACGACAGCAGCTGCTTCTGCCCCACCGACAGCGTTGCCCCACGCTCCGCCACGGGGCTGTCATACCCGCCCGGTAGCGATTCGATGAATCCGTCCGCGTGGACCGCGGTCGCGGCGAGCCGGGTCGCGTGATCGTCGATACTCACCTGTCCGAGCCGTATGTTCGACGCGATCGTCCCCGAGAAGAGATGGACGTCCTGCAGCACCAGGCTGAACAGCTGCCTCAGCTCCTGGAGGTTCATCTCGCGAATGTCGGTGCCATCCACCAGGATGCGGCCGGCCGTGACGTCGTAGAACCGCAGGAGGAGATTGATGATCGTCGATTTTCCCGCGCCGGTGGCCCCCACAATACCGACTCGCTCGCCGGGCTTGACCTCGAAGAACACGTCCTGAAGCACGAGGTCCGTGCCGTTATAGGCGAACGACACGTTCTCGAACACGATATGGCCGCTTCCGGGGTGCGGGGTGTGGGGTGCGGAAGCCGGGGTCCGGGGTGTGGGGTCCGGGGTGCGAGGGACGGGATGAGCGTCCCGCAGTCCGGGTCCCGAGACGATTGCCGCTGGTGTGTCCAGCAGCTTGAAGATGCGCTCGGACGACGCCATGGCGGCCTGAAGGATGTTGAACTTCTCGGACAGATCGCTGATCGGCCGGTAGAACCGCTGCGAATACAGCACGAAAGCGACGAACGAGCCGACCGACAACGTCCCCCCGATCACCCAGTTCCCACCGAACCAGATGATCATCGCCGTCGACATGGCGCCAATGACCTCGATCGCCGGGTAGAACACCGCGTAGTAGTAGATCGACTCGATGTTCGCGTCGCGGTGGCCGCGGTTGACCGTGTCGAAGGCGTCGAAGCTTTTCTGCTCCCGCCTGAACAGCTGCACGGTGGACATCCCGGTGATGTGCTCCTGCAGAAACGCGTTGATCCGGGCGATCCACGTGCGGACGCTGCGGTAGGAATCGCGGACGTTGCGGCGGAACCATTGCGTCACGATCGCAATGAACGGCAGGACGGCGAAGGCTATCGCCGCCAGCCGCCAGTCCATCCAGGCCAGCGCGCCCATGATCCCGATCAGCAGGAAAACGTCGCCGAACACCGACACGACACCAGCCGTGAAGAGCTCGTTGAGCACGTCCACGTCGGTGGTGACACGGGTCATGAGACGGCCCACCGGATTGCGGTCGTAGTACTGAACGTCGATCCGCTGCAGATGCCCGTAGATCTGCATCCGCATGTCGAACATGATGCGCTGCCCGGTGTTCTGCAGGACCCAGGTCTGCACGAACTCGAGGACGAAGCTGCCGACGAGAACGCCGAGGAACGCAATCGCCAGACCCTCGAGCCCCTCCATCCTGCCGAGCGCGATGTGATCGTCGATCGCGACCTTCATCAAGTACGGCTGGGCCAGCTGCAGCAGCGACGCACTGACGATCGCCGCAAGCGCGAGCAGGACCTGCGGCCAGTACGGCCGCAGGTACGCCATCAGCCGGCGCATCAGCCGCGCGTCGTAGGCCTTGCCGAGAACGTCCTCATCGGGAACAGACATAGAAATTCAGAACTCAGAGCTCCAGGGGACAAGGGTTTCAATCAACTCGCCTGGAGCTCCTCCTCGAGCAGCTGCTTGCGATAGAGCGAGGCATAGACGCCGTCCTGTCGGACGAGCTCGCTGTGGGTACCTCGCTCCACCACCGTGCCGTGGTCGAGCACGAAGATTTGGTCCGCGTCACGGACGGTGGAGACGCGGTGGGCCACGATGATCGACGTGCGTTGGCGCAGCACGGCGCGCAGGCGCCCGAGGATCTCGTCTTCGGTGTAGGTATCCACCGCCGAGAACGCGTCATCGAGCACCAGGATGGCGGGATCCGCGAACACCGCGCGGGCGATGGCGGTCCGCTGCTTCTGGCCGCCCGAGAGCGTGATGCCCCGCTCGCCGATCACCGTGGCGAAGCCGTTTGGGAATGTTTCGACGTCCTTGTCCAGACGGGCGATGGCCGCGGCGCTCTCAATTCCGGGCTCCGCCGATTTCGCGTCTCGCGGAGCGGCAAACCTGATGTTCTCGGCGATCGAGTCGGAAAACAGGAACGGCTCCTGCGGGACGAAGCCGATGGCGCCCCGGACCTTCGCCAGCGGGATCTCGCGGACGTCGACGCCATCGATGAACACCGTGCCGGGGGGTGGCTCGTGCAAACGCGGCAGCAGCGAGATCAGCGTCGTCTTGCCGGATCCCGTGCCGCCCACGAAGGCCGCGGTCGTGCCGGCGTCGATTCGCAGCCGGACGTTCTGGAGGACCGCCCGCCCGGATCCCGGGTAGCTGTAGGTCAGATCGCGGATCTCGATCGCGCCTCGGATGACCATCGATTGTCCGGCATCGGTAACGTGATCGTCTGCGATCGATGGCACGGCGTCCATGATTTCGAGCATGCGTGCCCACGAGGCCATGCCGCGTTGCAGGATGTTGGTCACCCAGCCGAACGCGATCATCGGCCAGCTGAGAAGCGCCAGATACGAGTTGAAGGCAAAGAACTCACCGAGCGTGATCCGCCGGCGGATCACCGCTTCTCCACCCATCCAGAGCACCAGCAGGGCGCCAAGCCCGAGAAAGAGCGTCATGCTCGGGTAGAAAAGGCCCTGGAGTCGGATCAGGATCCGGTTGCGCCGGACGTATTCCTCATTCGCGACCCGGAAACGCTCGACCTCGTGCGTCTCCTGGCTATAGGCGCGCACCACCCGGACGCCCGCCAGGTTCTCCTGCACGACGGCGCTCACTTCTGACAGCTGGGCCTGGATGGCCTCGAACCGCTGATGGATGGCGCGCCCGAAATAGTGGACGGTGACCGAGACGAACGGGAGCGGAACAAGGGCAATCAGGGTCAGCCGCACGTCGATCGACAACATCACCAGGATCGCCACCACGAAGACCAGGATGGTGTTGGCGGTGTACATCACCGCGGGCCCGATCATCATCCGGACGGCATTCAGATCATTGGTGGCACGAGACATGAGATCGCCGGTCCGCCCCGCCTGGTAGTAGCCCAGCGGCATCAGCTGGAGCCGCGCGAAAAACGCGTTGCGGAGGTCGTACTCGATCTCTCGTGACGCGCCAATCAGGATCCGGCGCATCAGGAACCGGAAGACCGCTCCGACCAGCGCGATCACCATGATCAGCGCCGCGTACCGAACCAGCTTCTGCCGGGTGACACCCGAGGTCAGATCATCGACCGCAAATTTGAGGACCCAGGGGGGCAGGAGCTGAATCGCGGTCGTGATGAAAACGCACAGCAGGCCGAAGCAAAACTGGCGCCGGTAGCGGAGAACGTAAGGCAGGAGACGACGGAACGCGGGGCCCATTCTTCACGAGTATATGTGGTATTCTACCGACGCTTTTCCCAGCAAGCCGCCTGCCTCCTGACCCAGGGGGGCCGTTCCCCTTTACCCATTCCGGGGCCGAGAGATCACATGCGCACACGCGTTGCGTTGTTCATTCTGTGTCTGACCTTGCTACTCACGGCGCTGCCCGCGCAGGCGCAGTACGCCGTGCGCGGTTCATCCAATCGCGCCACCGGCGAGAACTACCGGATCGAGATCGGCGGGTATCTGTGGAACCCGTCGCCAGACATCTCGATCGCCAGCGAATCGCTGCCGGGCATTCTCGGTGACCGGATCGACTTCGTCGAGGACCTCGGCCTGGAGAAGAAGACCTTCAAGCAGTTGCGCGTCGTGCTTCGCCCCGGCAAGAAGCACAAATTCCGGTTCGAATACACGCCGATCAAATATGAGCAGCCAGAAGGGCAGCTCCGGCGCAACGTCGTGTTCAATGGCATCCTCTATTCGCTGGCCCTGCCCGTTGCCACCACCCTCGACTGGAAGGCGTACCGCTTCACCTACGAATACGACCTCATCTACCGCGACCGGGGATTCTTCGGCATCCTGCTCGAAGCCAAGTACACCGACGTCCGGGCCGAACTGTTGAACGTCATCAACAACGAATTCGTCCACGCGAGAGCGCCAATCCCGGCGGTGGGCGCGATCGGCAGGGTGTACGTGGCGCCGAATATCTCGATCACCGGCGAGTTCAGCGGCTTCCGCCTGCCCGAAGGCATCGACGAGAATTACCGCGCGAAGTACTTCGACTTCGACCTGTATGGCACCGTGAATTTCACCGATAAGGTCGGCGCCCAGGCCGGCTACCGCTCGTTCGATGTCTTCTACCGTGTCGACCAGGACGAGGGGGAACTGAAGCTGAAGGGGCTGTATTTTGGCGGGGTGGTTCGGTTTTAGGGGTCCGGGGGTTCCGAGGTCCCGCGTCCGTTGGTTGTGCGGTTCTGTGTTCGTAGTTCTGAGTTACTCCTGTCCCACCCCGATCCAGACGCAGAGGAAACGGTGGTCGCGGCTTTGCCAATCCACGTCAGAAGGGGTGAATCCCGCCGAGGTGGTGAAGCGGATCACCGTCGCGCCGCGCTCCTGATC
>JACDBQ010000194.1 GCA_013694845.1 Acidobacteriota bacterium | reverse complement strand
GACACGAGCTGGACCATGCCCCGTTCCGCCGGTGACCTGGCGCCTGCGTCAGGAATGGATCTGCATACCGGTCGCGGTCGTGAACGCGCAGAGCTCTGTCCGTCCGGCGACCGTCTTGCGGGCGTCTTCGAAGGCAGGCCATGAGTACTGGCTCGACTGCCGATCGGGACTGAGGACCTTGTTCACGGCGAAGAGCTGATCGGGTTCTGCCACCGGCAGTGTCCTGAGGAGAACGGCATTCATCACCGTGAACACCGTGTCGTGCCCCCGATGCCAAGCGCGAGCGAGGCGATGGCCACGGCGGAGAACAGCGGGTTCCGGATCAGTACGCGCGCGCCATATCGGAGGTCCTGCCACACGTCAGGGATCAGTCGAGCCAGGATCATGCGGGGCGAGTGGTGCAACCGACGCGCCCGGATGCGATTGCAGAAAACCTTGAGTTTACGGAGGACTGTGCGGGACGCACTGTTCACAAGCGAACAGCGGGTGGTCGTGGGCGATCGACCCCGAACTATCGAACCCGAACTATCCTCGAAGTCCATTTCACCCTGCCGGTCGCGGCATCCAGGCAGGTCATGAATTCCCCAGACTGGCCCCCGAAGGTGTACAGGTGCCGGTCGTGCGAGATGGCCGGAGCGCGCGCGGCCGCGATCTCCTTGTTCGTCCACACCGGCTTGCGCATGGCGACGTCATAGAGCGACACCTGCGCCCAGGTTTCGATCAGCACACGGCCCGGTGCGACCGGCACTGGCGTCGCGTCGGATTCACCGTCCTGGCCATCGATCTGCCACGCGATGACGCCTGTCTCGGCGTGGACCGCGGTGAGCCCTGACACCCCCGGTGGTCTGGAGTGATGATAGAGGACGTGGCCGCCATCCTCGTCGGTCGAGCCGGGTGCGGGATTGAACGAATGCAACAGACCGTCAGTCGTCCACGCCGGCTTCCCGCTGGTCACGTCGAATGCGGCGAGCTGCGGGCCGCTCGTCGCGCCGGTCGGCAGGATCACCCGCGCGCCTGCGACCATTGGCGTCGTCCACGCGGCCGAGAGTGCGGCGCCGTGAGCCAGCGCCATTCTTGCCGTGCTGTTCCACCTGGGTCGGAACAGCTGCGGCCAGTCAGCGGCCGAACGACTGGCCGGCGGCACCGGTCGCGCCGGCGATGAGAGCGACGACCGACGAGATTCCGTCCGACCATTACTTGCCCTCGAGCGACAAGGCCACGATCTCTTCCGAGTTGCGCAGGAAAATTTGTCCACCAGCGAAGGAAGGACCGGTCATCGAGGTCGCACCGGGTGTGAGCACGGCCGCCTTCGCCACCTCGGTGAATGCGGCGGGGGACGCCTGCACGACATGGGGGTTCCCTGACGTCCGCCCCAGTACCAGCAGATGCGCCCCCAGGCCGATCAACGTGCCCTCATACATGCGTTGCCGCCAGCGCTCCGCGCCCGTCGTCGCCTCCACGCAGATCAGGAACGCGCCGCTGAAGCCATAGAGGTGCCCGTCGCGATGAACGGTCGGACTGTAAGCGCCTCGCAGGCGCGGCGACCGCCAGAGTTCCGTCGTCGTGAGCGTCTGACCCTGCCGGGTCACCTTCAAGAGCACGGCTTCTCCCCAGAAGGTGATCAGGACACGGTCGTCGGGCAGCATCTGCGGCGGGTTCGCCACACTCTCGCCGTCGCCGGGGCCGGCAATGCTCCACAGTAACGTGCCGTCGGTCGGCGACACGGCATACACCCGATCGCCGGCCGCTGCGATGATCTGGCGTGTCCCTGGCAGGGTGCCGATCGACGGAGACGAGTAGCTGCCTTTGAGCCCGTGCGCCGCGTTCCAGCGTAGCTTGCCGTCCGCCCGGTTGAAGGCCAGCAGCCCGCGGCTCTGTTCGCCGCCGGTCTGCACCACCACCATCGAACCTTCCACCAGAGGGGAGGAGCCGAAGCCGTAAATCATGGCACTGGCGCCGAACTCCTTGACGAGGTCGTGACGCCAGCGTTCCTTGCCGGTGGCGGCGTCGAGCGCGACCAGGATGCCATGCGGCCCGACGGCGAAGATGTCGCCGCGGTCGACGGCCGGCGTCGCGATCGGGCCGTCATGTGAACCGTCGTGCCCGCGGTAGGTTGCTCCGACGCTCGTTCGCCAGCGCTCCCGACCGGTCATCGGATCGAACGCCACCACGTCGTCGCGGCCGTCGCGCGCTTCCATGGTGAACGCGCCAAGGGAGGTGACCGCAACTTCCGAGTAGCCCCCCTGCGACTTGCGACGCCACATCTCATGATTGGCCGCACCATCACGTTGAACAGCGACGGTCCGGGTGATCGGGGTCATGCCGCAGGCTCTTGAGTTCCCGCGGGCCGCAGAGAACTGCGGATCTCCCGCATCACGTGACCACTACCCATCCGCGAGAACTCTTTACATCCTGCGAGTACGACTGATTGGTGTTCAGGAAGGCCGTGTTGAACCGTGTTGAAACGTGGCCGAATTGACTGAAGGTGAACCATGGGGTGCTGGCCGCGGTCTATTTGTCCGAACCGCCAGTGGCCTTGTCGAGGGCCGCGATGGCGGCGTCCAGCTGATCGCGGTGGCGTGGATCGGCGGCGGTGGCCCGAAGCTTCTTCAGCGCATCGAGATGAGCCGCCTGTAGCGCGCCGGCGGCCGCGACCTTGATGTGCGGCTCGATGCCCGTTCCTTCCCAGTTGGTTTTCGTGATCGGGTTGATCGCGCGGCCGTCTGGCAGCCAGATTCCGAAATGATCCGTGATCCGGCGGACGCCGCCGGGGTGCGCACCTCCGCCACTGGTTTCGCCGACGATGGTGGCGCGATTCAGGTTTTTCAGGTTGTAGGTGAATTCCTCCGCGGCCGAGAAGGTGCGAGCGCTGGTCAGGACGAACAGCGGTTTGTCCTTCCCGTAGCGGCGCCCCTCGACCTCCGCGGTGGTGAAGAACTCACGCCGCGAGTTGCTCCCGCACATAGAAGTCGTTCAGGTGCACAATCTCAGTGAACAGGTAGCTCGACAGGATGCCGATCATGGACGGGGACCCGCCGCCGTTGCGGCGGAGGTCGAAGATCAGCGCATCTGTGTCGGCGACGAGGTTCATAGCGGCGACCGCGGTGCCGCGTGCGTCAGGCGTGCCGCTGAACCCCCGCAGCTCGATATAACCCACGTTACCGTCGAGTCGCTCGACGCGTTCGAAGCCGAAATTCCGCCGACGCTCGTCTGACAGCGCCCGTGCCCGTTCGTCAGGCGTCGGTCCGCTTCGCTGGGGCAGCCCTTCCGGGTTGAAGACGATCCGAAGATGCTTGTCGCGACTGACGTCCTGAAGATGCTTCGTGAGGACGTTCGCAAACTCCTGCGGCGCGCTGATCCGGTCGTACTCGTTCCGCGCGTCCCGTGCGCGGATGGCCTTGGCCATTTTTTCGGCGACCTCTTCGAAGATATAGGCGCGGCGCATCTGGTCGATCGCGCCGTCGATAACGGCTGCTCGAAGCCCGGCGTCGACTGCCGTCGGCGCCGCCCCTGGCCGCTGCTGCCCCCATGCACCTTGAACGACCATCGCGAGCGCCCCGGCGAGCGCGACGGTAGTGACCAGGCTCCCGTGGCGGTTCTTCATGCGGCGCATCCTAGCATGTCGAACCAGGGTCGATCGCCGAGCATGGACGGTCATGGTATTCTGGAACTACCGATCACCGCGGCTGTCGCGGGGTCGTCAAAAAAAGGCTCAATGCGACCAGTCCCGAACGGGACCCACTATACGGTCGCGGCCGGGAGGTGCATGCATGGCAGACACTAACGGGGGCAGTCGCTAAGACTGTCCAACGTAACGGGGAGAACGGCCGGCGCAAAAGCCGGCCGTTTTCTTTTGTGGCGCCCTCCATTTCCTGGGCTTCACTCGTGCCGCAGGGCGGTCATTGGGTCCGTCCGCGTGGCGTGCTGCCCCGGCAGCCAGCAGGCGATCAACGATGCACTCGACAGGACCAGGATTACGACACCGTAGGTGAGGGATCGGTCGCAGGGACCGCCACCAGCATGGACGCGAGGACCGGAGCGACCAGCACACTCGCGCCGGCGCCGAGTCCGATGCCGGCCAGCGTCAGGATCCCGCCATGCCGAAGCGCCAGTTGCATGATGTCCGTCGGCCTGGCGACCGCAAGCTCGCGACGCCGCTGGAATCTGAAGATTGACGACGCTGGCCAGCGCGACGAGCGGGACGCGCAGCACGAGGGGCGCCACGCCTGGATCCAGACCGCAATTGTCCCGACCTGGTTCAGCTCTCCGCCTTGGTGCTGAAGGCTGAGTTCGCTTGAAGATCATGACCGTTCCCGGGCAGACGAGTGTGTCGTATACCTACGACAACGCGAACCGGCTGACCGCGATCACCCAGGGCACCGCCTCGGTGACCTCGACCTACGACAACGCGAATCGCCGGACGGCGCTGACCCCCCACAGAGGATCGTGGTCCCAGTCGGCGTACGACATCGATGCGCAGCTCACCGGGCTCACCTGCAAGGTGTCGAACCACTCTTCTCCTAATTTGGCGCGCTCTCTGCCACGGTCCCCACGGTCCGATTGCCACGGTTCAATACCGCACGACAGATTCCGTTGCTACCGGCCAAGCCAGTTGAACCCGTGGCGAACGGTCGCTACGAGCCTTGAAGTTCCCTGGTGGTTCGTGTTGATCCGGGTTCATCCGTGGCTTCAAAACAGGGTCGCGCGACGTGAACCCGTGGCGGTGTCGGGTCGCATGGCCGACCGCCGCACCATTCTCGATCGGTCTCGGCGGCCGATCAGATAACATGGCGCTCGCATGAGCAACGTCCTGGTCACCGGCGGTGCGGGCTTCATCGGCTCGCATGTCGCCGATGCGCTGCTCCAACGCGGGCATCGCGTCACCATCCTCGACGATCTCAGCGGAGGATTCCGGGCCAATGTGCCCGCTGGCGCCGGGTTCGTGCACGGCGACATCACTGATTCACCACTGGTCGACCGCCTCTTCGCCGACGCCCGGTTCGACTACGTCTACCATCTCGCCGCCTACGCGGCCGAAGGGCTGAGCCACTTCATCAGGCGCTTCAACTACCAGAACAACGTCATCGGCAGCATCAATCTGATCAACGCATCGATCAACACGGGCGTGAAGGGATTCGTCTTCACCTCCTCGATCGCCGTGTATGGCGCGAGCCCTGAGCTGCCGATGACCGAGGCCACCCCGGCGCGGCCCGAGGATCCCTACGGCATCGCCAAGTACGCCGTCGAGCAGGACCTCCACGCGAGTCGAGCGATGTTCGGCCTCGACTTCATGATCTTCCGTCCGCATAACGTCTACGGTCCCCGCCAGAA